>CALCSA010000383.1 GCA_937894185.1 uncultured Clostridia bacterium
AAATTACCCAAAACACCATCAGCACCCGGGAGGCGCTGGAGGAGGAACTGGCTCTCACCCGCAAACGGGGTTACGCTCTGGATCTGGAGGAGGAAACTCTGGGGGTAAAGTGTGTCGCCATGCCCATTCGGGACAGCGTGGGATATCCCACCGGCGCCATTAGTATCTCCGGTACGGTGATGAGCATGCGGGATGAACTGGTTGAAGATTACGCCAAAATGATCTCCCGGGTTTGCAGTGTCCTTATTGCCAACGCCCATCAATTTCCGGCGGCTCAACTGCGTCACAAGCGGGAAGAATCCTAGGAAAGTGGCGGGTTCTAGCAGCCTTGGCAGGTCTGTGAATTTGCCATGGCCGCAATGAGTCATGGGTACTGTTTGCACACCCGTTTTGTCCAGACGCATACAAAAAAGTCACGCCCCTGTTGGGAGCGTGACTTTTTGCCATATAAAATGAATGATGGCGTGTAAAACCCAAAGGTGCCACTTTGATTCAAAAAAGACAAGCCTGCTGATTTTGAGTTCTGCCTAGACCGGCAAAAATTCATCGGAGTAGGGTTTAATATCCAGCAGGAGGGTTCCGTTCAGCCTGTCCACCCCCTGAAGGTGAGCTTGCAACCCTCCACTTCCAGAAACCGCACCGCGGTGACTCCAATGGAGTTGGGCCGATGGGGGCTTCGGGTAGAAAAGACCCCCGCCTCCCCTTCCAGCCGGGGGGTGTGGTGATCAGGCCCCTTGGACTGGTTGAATTGAAAAAGCAGCAGAGCGCAGGAGTCGGGCTGAATGCCGACAATTCCCTCCCAATACTTCCCAAAGATATGCACTGTTCCAGTGACATTGGGGTCCCGGCGGGGCGATGGGGGTGGAAGCATCTTCCCGGTCTCCGATCCATCCCTTGCATGTTAATACAGAAGCCGACGGCCAGTCAGTCAGCAGTCGTTCCTGTGGCCGCAATACACAACCAGACGGGACGCCAATGCGTCCCGTCTGGTTGCGTTGCTTGATCTATGATTGCTTAGGGCAAGTTGGGGAACAGGGTAAAGAGTATGACTGCCAGCAAACCTCCAGCCAGAGTAGCGACAACGGTCAGCTTGAAGATGGGCATATAGGCAGTTTCGTGGGTTTCATCACAAACGCCGTTCATCAACCCGACAATCGCGCCGTTATGGGGCAGAGAGTCCAATCCGATGGAGGCGATGGACATCACCCGGTGCAGGGTTCTGGCGGGAACACCAAGGGCCAGATAGCTGGGGGCCAGCATGGGAACCGTAATGCCAAGGCCGCCGGAAGCAGAACCCGCCAGTCCGCAGATAACGGTGGTGGAAACAAAAGCGCTGAGAACAGGAGGTCCGGGCATGTTCAGCACGGCGTTGATCATGGACTGAAAGGCGGGAGCCGCTTGAGCAACCGATCCGAACCCGATGACGGCGCACATTCCGCTGATGACGGTAATGGTGTTGCCGCACGCCTGCCCGATGGAGGTAAATATCTCCTTTTTATCCTTGATCTGCTTCCACATGATAATGGGGCAGACCAATGCGGAAAGCAGGATGGCGTATTCTGCCCGGAACACCTGCTGGCCACCGATTCGCAGATTGATCAAAATTACAATCACAACCATGGGAATCAGGGCAACCCATCCATTGGGCAGATGTTCCACCTCGTCACCATCCACAAAGGTGTCCTGAGGTTTTGCCACAAAGTGTTCGCCATTGGCCTGAGCCTTCTTGATCATGACATTCAGCCAGATAATGCAGCCGATCAAAACCAAAGTCAGCACAAACCAACCGACGACAAGACCTGACGAGGGAGATACCGAAGTTTCGCCCAGCTCCACCAGCCCCCAATAGGGAATCAGGTTTTGGGAAGCGGGGGAACCGGGGACCACCTGACCGGCAGTCGCTACGCCCACAATCAGAGCGGCGGGAACAAAGCGTCTGGGCCAATCCATCTCCCGGAAGATTCCAAGGGCGATGGGCAGAATGGCAAAGGCCGCAATCCACACGCTGACGCCGCCAATGCACAGGATAAAACAGGTGACGGGAATGGCCGCAACAATCCACCTTTTGGGAATCTTAGACACCAGCAGTCTGGAAACCGCAGAAGCCGCGTTGGTCACCCGCATCATGGCGCCAAAGATGCCGCCGCTGAGGAACAGGAAGAAGTAGGATTTAAAGTATCTTAAAAATCCATCCAAGTAGTATTCCGTCAGACCGGGATCAAATCCGATTCCACTGGTATACGCCACAACCAAAGACGCAAGAATGGCTGTCAGGTATATGTTTGCACCCTTCATCATCATGACAACCAGCAATGTCAAGGCGGCAATAATGCCAAACAAGCTTAAATAGTTCACAAAATACCCTCCTAAAATCATATCGCGAAGAGCTTGGGGGGAAAAGCGCGGTTGTGCCGCTTTGCTGCTTGGTCACAGCGCATCTGTGTTGCCTCCCCCAGCATAATACAACTTGCCGGGGTAGGCAAACAGAAGTTGATGCGGCAGAGAGTTTATCCCACTAGGGCAGAGGGTTCCAATCCCTTAGCACATCACCTGGCCGCCGTTGAGCAGAATGTTTTGACCGGTTAGGTTGTCTGCGGCATCCGATGCCAAAAAGGATACCAGTTTGGCAATATCCTCCGCCGGCTGAAATCTGCCCAAGGGAATGGCCTTGGTGGCCGCCTCTTTGTATTCCTCCACGGTGATGCCACGCATATCGCTAACTTTTTGCATGATACCGTCCTGCATTTCGGATGCAACGGTTCCGGGGCAATAGGCGTTTACCGTGATGTTGTGTTTGCCAAAGTAAAGGGCCAACGACCTTGTAAATCCACGGATGGCCCATTTGGTGGCGCCATACTCCATCAGCTCCTCCACCTGACGGTAGGAGGACTGGCTGGCTGCGTTGATGATCTTGCCTTTTCCCTGCTTCATCATATACTTTGCCGCAGCTTTGACGCAGATCAGCATGGAAACTACATTGATGTGAAAGGTGTTTAGCATATCCTGGGGGCTGATGTCGAACAGGCCCCGGATGGGGCAAACTCCGGCATTGTTGACCAAAACATCCATTCTGCCGTATGTTTCAAAGGTGTCCTCCATCATTTTGGCCACCTGCTCCTCGTTGGTGACATCGGCCACCACAGGCAGGCACTGCACACCCAGCGCCTTTACCTCTTGGGCGACCTGTTGGATTTGCTCGGACCGAATATCGTTGACCGTCAGGTCGAATCCGTCTTTGGCCAGCTGCAACGCGATGGCGCGGCCAATTCCGGCGCCGGCCCCTGTTATGACCGCAACTTTGTTTGTATGTATACTCATAGGATTCGCGAAAGCTGAGAACATCCAGCTTCCACCATCATACCTCCTGTCCCCGTTAAGATGGGCCTATAATATTTAGATGGTACCGTCCCAAGTAGAGACGTTCTTGGTTTTCTGCTCCTCTTCGTCAAACCAGCGGGTGGTGACCACCTTGGTCTCGGTGAAGAAGCGGAAGGCATCCTTACCCAAAGAGTGCAGATCGCCAAAGAAGGAGTTTTTGTGGCCGGAGAAGGGAAACATTCCCACGGGAACGGGAATTCCCACGTTGATTCCCACGTTGCCGCCATCGGTATGACGGGCAAACTCCCGTGCGTAGTAACCGCTTTGGGTGTAGATGACGGAGCCGTTAGCGAACTCGTTGGCATTCATCAGGGCAAGGCCTTCTTCAAAGGTTTTGACGCGTTTGACACATACAACCGGCCCAAAGACTTCCTTATCGCCGATGGACATTTCGGGAGTTACATTGTCAAAGATGGTGGGCCCCACATAGAACCCATCCTCATAGCCGGGAACGGTGACGCCGCGGCCGTCCAGCACCAACTCGGCGCCCTCATCAATCCCCTTCTGAATCCAATCTTCCACATACTTTTTGTGCCCGGCGTTGATCAGGGGGCCAAGAGCGGTGGTTTTGTCGTAAGCGGGGCCGATTTTCAGCTTTTTGGCCTGAGAGACCAGCTCGGCCACCAACTCGTCAGCGATGTCCTCCTGCACCACAATAGAGGGAAGGGCCATGCAGCGCTCACCGGCGCAGCCAAAAGAGGAGTTGACGATTCCGGCTGCCGTGCGGCCGATGGGAGCATCGGACATAATCAACGCATGGTTCTTCGCCTCGCACATAGCCTGCACCCGCTTGCCGTTGGCCGCGGCCGTTGTGTAGATGTGCTTGCCCACCGTGGTGGAGCCCACAAAGGTCACGCCCTTGATGTCGGGATGGGTGAGAAGAATTTCCGCCTCGTTGCGGGAGCAGGTGACGACGTTGAGAACACCGTCGGGCAGGCCGGCCTCTTTGTACAGCTGGGCAATTCGCAGGGAGGTCTGGGGGGTAAAGGTGGCCGCCTTGAGCACCATGGTGTTTCCGGTGGCCACACACAGGGATACCATCCAGCCCATGGGGATCATAGCGGGAAAGTTAAAGGGGGCAATGCCGGCAAATACACCCATAGGCTCCCGGTACATGACGGTGTCAAACCCGGTGGATGTATCCATCAGGCTTTCGCCCAGCATCAGGTTGGGGGCAGCGATGGCCTGCTCGGTGGC
>CALCSA010000384.1 GCA_937894185.1 uncultured Clostridia bacterium
AATATAGCTAACGTCAACACCCCGGGCTACACCCGACAGCGTGTGGATCAGGTGTCCATTCACTCCAGCTACCAGAATAAGTATCAGATTCACGGTGCCAGAGCCCAGAACTCGGGGCAGGGCGCCGATATTGTGGGCATCAATCAGATTCGGGACCCCTATCTGGACACCCGCTACCGCAACGAAGCCGCGGTCTACGGGGAGCTGGCCATCAAAAACTCCGGGCTCACTGATCTGGAAAACGTGCTGGACGAGATTAAAACCACCGGCATTGTCGCCAAGCTACAGGATTTTATCAGCCAGCTGACCAAATATCAAAAAGAAGCGGATTCCGCCGAGTTTGCCACCGTGACCCGCAACTCCGCCTCCCAGCTGACCCAAGTACTCAACAAGGCGGCCAGTGAGCTTTCCGCCGTCATGGAGCAGCAGCTCTTTGATCTCAAGATAGCCGTGCAGGACGACCTCAACTCCACTTTGGAGCGAATTTCATACCTCAACAACCAGATTCGGGAAACCAATCTGTACGGCAACCCTGCAAACGAAATGAACGATGAGCGCAACCTGCTCATCGACCAGCTTTCGGAATATCTGCCCATCCGGGTGACCCGCGCTCCCGAAAAAGTCTCCGAGGACATCACCGTGGAGCAGGTGAGCATTCAGCTGGTGGACACCAGTAAAACCCCCATCCAGACCTTTGATCTGGTGGATAACCACAAGTTTAACCGGTTTGCCGTGGGCGAGTCCGACAACGGAACCCTCACCCTTGCCCTGTTGGACGGCATCTCCGGCTTTCCTCTTGCGGAGGATATGTCCGACAACATCACCGGCGGCGGCGTCAAGGGCTATCTGGACATTATTAACGGCAAGGGCGACTATGCCGGCGAGGGAGAAAACTCTTTCAAGGGCGTGCCCTACTACCAAAAAGCTCTGGATACCTTTGCCCAAACCTTTGCCAGCCTGATGAATGAAACCAACTCCATCACCGCGGAGGAGGCTCAGGGCAAAACCAATGTCAAGCCTTATTCCGACAAAAATCTCTTTGTCACCGTCGATGGTTCCAGCGTTATCACGGCGGCCAACATCTCCATTTCCGCAGAGTGGCTGGCGGAAGCTTCCTTCCTCACCACCACCAAGCAGGACCCCGCCCAGCCCAAACCTGTCACCGACGAAAACGGTAACCCCAAATACGACGATAACGGCGATCCGGTGTATGTAACGGTCGCCAACTCGGATAACCTGCTCCACTTTATCTCGGTGCTCACCGACCGCAACAAGTCCTTTGTCGGCATCGACGGAGACGGTCAGGAGTTTGCCCTTTTCAAAGGCTCTATGGAAGAGCAGCTCACCTCCATCCAGAGCACGGTGGGACTGGATAAAAAGCTCAACGACTCCCTTCTCGAAGCTTCCGATACCGTCATCAGCGGCTATGCCGACCAGCGGGATGCTATTTCCGCCGTTTCCATCAATGAGGAAGCCATCAATATGATGACCTATCAAAACTACTACAATGCCGCCGCCCGCTATATGACCGCTCTGGATGAAGCCCTTAACACCATCATCAACAGCATGGGCCATGTGGGCCGGTAACGCAAGCCCTCAAATCAGGAGGAATATGCCATGAGAATCACCAATAGTATGGTTACCCGCAATTACAACAAGTCCCTTCACTCTAACCGCTCCCTGTTGGACCGGTTTTCCAACCAGATTATTTCCGGGCGGAAGTTTGATACCATGTCGGAGGATACCGCCTCCGGCGTGCGGGCCATGCAGGTGCGCAGAAGCCTTTCCCGCATTGATGCCTATATGGACAATGCCAAGGCGGCCAAAAGCCAGCTGACCGCCTCCGAAACTACCCTGATTCAGATTTCCGACCTGTCCCACAACGTTTCGGAAAAGTACATTCAGGCCATGAACGGGGACAACGGCGGGCAGGAGCGGGAGATCATCGCCACCGAGCTGGAAAAACTGCAGGAAGAGCTGCTGTCTCTGGTGAATGGCCGCTTTGCCGACCGGTATATGTTCGGCGGCACCAATACCGCTTCCGCTCCCTTCTCCACCGATAATCTGGGCAACCTGTATTATAACGGCGTGGACGTCAAAGAGTTGCATGCCGGCCATCCTCTGATGGAGGATGCCGCCTACATGGACTTGGGATTGGGAGTGCTCTTCGATGAAGATGACCCCACTCAGGCCAACCCCAACACCGCCTATAAGCACACTCTGGTAGGGGCTCAGTTCCTGGGAACCGGCCCCGACAACCTCTATCTGGTGTTGGGAGAGATGGTCACCTCCCTGCGGCAGGGAAGCTTCAACGTGACAGAAGGGGGAGAAATCCTCGACCGCTTCAACGCATCTGCCGCCAATGTCAACGTGGCCATCACCAAGTTGGGTTCCGATTCCCAGTATCTGGACTTTACCATCGACCGTCTGGAAAGCGAGCAGATCAACCTCTACGAGCGCCAAACTCAGCTGGAAGCCATCGACCCGGAAGAAGCCATTATGAATTTTAAAATGCAGGAATATGTGTACAACGCCGCCCTTCAGATGGGCCAGCGCCTGCTGCAGCCCACTCTGTTCAGCTTTATCAATTAAGAGGTGAGTTTATGCAGCCCTTACTTAAAATTCAAACTGTTCCCATCAGCTTAGAGATGCGCACCAAGCGGGCCCAGCTGACTCCCGGGGACGGCAGCGCCGAGGCAAAGCCGCCCAAGGCCAAGGTAGGCGGCACACGGGGCA
>CALCSA010000385.1 GCA_937894185.1 uncultured Clostridia bacterium
TTCCCGTACTGCCACGCAGGAACGGGCAGGCTTGTTGTTGACAAAGTACTTGCCGTAAACCTGGTTAAAGGCGGCAAAGTCGGCCATATCCGCCAGGAAGCAGGTGGTTTTGATCACGTTGTCGAATCCGATACCGTTGGCTTTCAGCACGGCTTCCAGATTGCGCAGCGCAAGATCCGCCTGGGCTGCAACATCATCGCCTTTCACCTCTCCGGTGGCAGGGTCCAGAGGAATCTGCCCCGAGGTAAACAAAAAGTTCTGAAAACGAATGGCTTGAGAATAAGGGCCGATGGCTGCCGGAGCATCCGGTGTATTGGTGGGAATCAACATGATAAAGCACTCCTTTTCATTATTAAAATAATCGTGTTAATTGGCCGGAGAAAGAACAAAACTGGTTAGAATCAGGAAAATCCGGAAAAATACCGGAGATAGCGGTATACAATAGCCTGCAATTGTGCTATACTTATTAAGTATGCTGGCAGCGCGCCGTCCACGGCAACGGCACTTTTGCCTTACAGCAAGACGAGAGGATGAAGCAGATGGCCGGAAATGAAACAACCAAAAAGATGCTCACCTATAGGGGAAAGCCCTTGGTGCGCAGTGGCAACACCATCTATTATGGAGATATGGCAGACGAATTCGTAGCCATGCTGCAAATACTGGATGCCGGAGACTTTGAGGGGCTGGAAATTTCGAAAAAGGTTGCAGTGCAAATTTTGTCCACCAACGCCGAACTGCGCCTTAAAGAGCGGATTAAGAAAAGGACAGAGAAGAACAATCTCTACGACGCTCTTAAAATCGCTTCCATCTGGCTGGAGCGGATGCTGGAATCGCCCGACGACACCACAGAGTGAGCAGGCAGGCTCCCGGTCTTTTGGCCGGGAGCTTTTTGGTGTCCGCATCCGCAAAGCCACTATCCTCCCAGTGTGACGTCGCAGTCCTGGTACCAGTTCAAAGCATCCAAAAAATGTTGCTCGGTAAAATCGGGCCAGTAGTCGTCCACCACATAGATGTCGGCGTAGACGCTTTGAACTGGCAAAAAACCCGAAAGCCGCCGCCGGCCTCCCCAACGAATCAGCAGATCAATCCGAGAAATATCCCGGGAGGCTATCTGCCCCCCGTCGGTCAATGCGGTTTTCAAATCCCATTCCCAGTCGTAGTTGACCAAAAGGTTGAGCTTGATTTTGCCCTCACCAAAGCGCAAGCGCTTTCCGGCATAGGGCAAAAGCTCTTGTGGAAAGGCCGGAGAACTGGTGTTGCCCAGCACCAACAGGTCGGCGTCCCGCTGTTCAAGGGCATGGGCTACCTCCACACAGGCCTTGGTAAAGGCGTCCCGCTGAACTTTGGCCCGCTTGTTGTTATCCCGGGTAAACCCGTAAATGGTGGCTTCCTGAATGCCGTGTTCCAACATTAGGTCGTAGAGCCGAAGGCCGGGAGAGATTCCGTGATGGTACCCCTCTCCCTTTTCCATCCCCCGCTGCTGAGCCCAGCGCCGGTTGCCGTCGGGAATAATCCCCACATGGCGGGGCAGGCGTTTGAACATGTTGTAACCCCCTTGGCCCCAAGTACTTGCCGGCCAGTCAGCCGGTTTTGCCAAAGGGGCGGTTAAGATTTGGAATGTGAGAAGCAGGTATATAATTGGTCACCGGGTTGCCGGTAAAGCTGGCATCGGTAAGGCCCTTCAACCCGGACACCGCATCAAGATCGGTGATCTGGTTGTTGCAGGCGTCTAAAAAGGTAAGGTTTTTCAGCTGTTTGAGGGGAGAAAGATCCTCCACCAGATTGTTGCTGATATAAAGCTCCTCCAACTGGGAAAGCCCTGCCAGCGGTGTAATGTCCCGAATTTGATTGTGCTGCAAAGACAGGGACAGCAATTCGGTCTGCCCCGCCAGAGGGGAAATGTCCGAAATGTTATTGTTGTACAGATACAGAAAACGCAGGGTTTTGACTTGCCTGAGCGGGGAGATGTCGGAAAGGTCGTTGGCGTAGAGGCTGATGGTAGAAAGGCTCGTGTCCTCCAGCGCGGAAATGTCCCGCACCTGATTGTACCCCACCGTCAGGCGGCTCAAATTCTTAAAGTTGACCACATCGTCCAAAGTGGTGATGGTTCCCCGCTGGGTATAGGTTTCCCCGCCGATGGTGTATCCATCCACCCCGTTTATGGTGTTTAAGTCGCCCTTGACGGAAGCGTGACCGCTTCCCAGAATCTTCAGGTTGGTCACCCCTGCCAGGTCAGCTTGGGTGATAGAGCCTTGCGGTTTTTTAAGCGCCAGACGCACCATGGCTTCAAAGGCGGGGTCCTTCCACTGAATCGGCTCTGCCGAAAAGGCAGGAGCAGCCTCTTCCCCTTCCGTGGGGTCCGGCTGGGGGTCCAGCTCAGCCAGCCGCTGGGAAAGACGTTCGTCCTCCGTCTCCTGATAGCCCAGAGACAGTTTCCCCAAAGCACCCTCCAAATCGTCGGAAGCCACAAGGCCCTCCGCCAATCCCAGATAGGCCTCGGGGACCATCTCGCTGGTTTTAATCACCTTTTCGTAGGTGGAAACCGCCTTGCTGTACTGTTCTTCTTCCATATACCGGCGAGCCTTTTCCATCAGCTTTTCAGGCTGATTCCAGCTTCTGACCAGCAGAAAGGTTCCCACACTGCCCACCAGAACCACAGCGGCTGCAACTCCCCCAATTACCAGCTTGCGGTTGTTCCTGGGCTCTTGTTTGCTCTTGGGAGCTTTTACTTTTGC
>CALCSA010000386.1 GCA_937894185.1 uncultured Clostridia bacterium
CTTTTCCGTGGGGAAAAGTAACGCCTGTCGCGGCAGCGACAACCTTTGCCCCAGCCGCCGCTGAAAAAGCGTGGCACCCACGCAAACCAACATCCAGTCATACGTTGGCAAACAAACCTCGTGCGGCAGCGACAACCTTCGCCCCAGCCGCCGCTAAAAAAACGTAGCTTCCACGCAAAACCATATCCATGCCACGGGTTGGCAAGCAAACCAACAGGGAGGGCTGAGACATGATCGAACTGGATTGTCTGGGTGATATGTGTCCTATACCAGCCATGCGGCTGCAAAAAGCCCTCAAGGAAGAAGGCGCCAATCAGTCCATCCTGCTGATCACCGACCACTCCTGTGTGATGGGCTCGATTGAGGCCATCTGCAAAAGGCAAAAACTGCTCTGTTCCAGCGAAGAGGTGGTCAACGGCGTGTGGGAAATCACTATCTCTCACAAAGAAGAGCACTAACAAAAGGTTTCCGATACGATTTTAGAAAAGTACACGCAGATGCGATAAAGCATATCGGACTTGTTCTCATGCCGTTTGTAGATACTGTAAACATCATAACTCATATCAAAATTAGAAACGTCGATCTGCTTGAGCTGTTTTTGATACAGCTCTTTTTTTATGGACATGTAGGGCAGAAAAGCAATGCCATGGCCTCGCAGCACCGAAGATTTTACCGACTCCGCCGAATCCAGATGAAATAGCACCTTGTACTGATCCAACGGGTGATGATTGGCACTAAAATACTCCTCCAGCTGTTTGCGCAGACTGGAAACAGAGGACAACATGATAATGGGATAACCCTTCAGCCCCTCCATATCCAGCTTTTGCTTGGTCTGAAACTGAGGGCTCGCCACCACCACCAAGCGGTCGGAGTAGACTCGCTTGGCCACTAAATCGTCAGAGGCCGGAGGACCATTGATAAACCCAATATCGCTTTCCCCTTGCAACACCCTTTTTTCCACCTCCATAGAGGGGGCACTTTCCAGACTAAAAGCGTGGTATGGGAACTTTTCCTTCACCTTGTAGATGGTGCAGGGCAACCCGTATATCCCCACCACGGGAGTAGCGGAAATACGCACCATACCGTTGCTTTGCTGCAGGTTGCTCAAATCCTCCATCAGATTATCGTAGAGCCGGGCAATATTGCCGGCATACTTTTCCACAATCTGCCCGGCAGATGTTAAATCCACACCCCGGTTGCTCCGCTCAAACAGCTTAAAACCCAGCTCCTGCTCCAGGCGCTGGATTTGCTGGCTGAGTGCCGGTTGCGAAATGTGGGATGCGTGTGCGGCTTTGGAGATGCTGCCCAGCGAAGCGGCCAGGTGAAACAGGCGAATGTGTTCGATTTGCATAAGCCACCTCTTCACCATCCGCAAGACCATGCGGATGACTTTGTTTGCGTTTTGCTTGTTAACAGTTTAACATAAAGTATTCCCACTTTCAAATGGTATCTCGCACAATTAAAGCGGAAACAAAAGGTGTATTTTACCGGACAGTATCGGGAAATTTGCCGTTTTAAACATCTTCTTGCCATAAGCTTTACTTATACTTGATAATAAGATTGCATATTCCATAACAATCTTTGTGTGTTATAATGACGCTATGATAGAATTTTAACAATGCGTCTCGGCAGTTTCTATCGGCAATTTCAAGGAGGTGAGAAGATATGCCCGAAACTGGTCAAGCATCTTCCGGCAGCTCGATCCGCCGCTCCACGTCCTCTTCGCGCCGCAAGCCAAAAAAGAACCAGATTCCACTGGGAATGCTGGTGGTAGCGCTGATGGTGGTGGTGGGCCTTGTGCAGGCCAACCGGGAGCCCATGTTGGGTTTTTACTGGATGATGGGTGGTATTTTTGGTTTTATCCTGCAAAAGTCCCGGTTCTGTTTTACCGCATCCATGCGGGATCCCTGTATCACCGGCAGCACCTCGGTAACCCGGGCGGTTCTGATTGCGTTTGCCATCACAACCATCATGTTTACCGCCATTAAATTTGGCTATGCATCCATGGGTCTGCCTGTGCCGGGTATGAGCTATGTCACGCCCATCAGCTTTGCCACCGCGGCAGGCGGAATCCTGTTCGGCATCGGCATGGTCATTGCGGGTGGCTGCGCATCGGGAACCCTGATGCGTGTCGGCGAAGGATTTTTCATGCAGATTCTTTCCCTGTTCTTCTTTGTGGTAGGCTCTCTGGTGGGGGCTGCCCACTTTGGATGGTGGAAAGAAAAGTTCATCATCCACGGCCCTTCCGTCTTTCTGCCCGATGTATTCGGATGGGTGGGCGCTGTAGTGGTACAGCTTTTGATCATCGCCTGCCTTTATAAGGCGGCGGTACTGTGGGAAGAAAAGAAAATCGGCGGGACTCAAGACTGACCCGCACAACCAAAACAAAACGGAGGAATGAACCATGGCTGAATTTACACTGGACTGCTTGGGCGAAGCTTGCCCCGTACCCCTGATGAAAACCGAAAAGAAACTGGAAGGTCTTGCAGTAGGCGATATTCTGATTGTCAGCATCGACCATAGCTGTGCTATGAAGAACATCCCCGAGTGGGCCCGCAAGCAGGGTCACAACGTTGAAATTGACGAAGTGGATGACGGGGAGTGGGAAGTTGTCATCGAAAAGACAAAATAAAGCCCATTCCACCCATTATTTTGGAAAGGCAGGTGTGTGTGCGCAGTGAAGGCGTTTTTTGATAAGCTGGGGAAAAACGAGACTTATGTCAAAATTTTTAAGACCCCTTTTACATACCTCACTGGAGCCATACTGCTCTCCATATTTCAGGTAGTCTCCCTTGGTGTTACCGGGGACCCATGGGGTGTTTCGGGCACCTTTGCCAACTGGGGAGCCTGGCTCTATCGGCTGGTGGGAGGCAGCGTGGACCGCTGGTATTATTTTAGCAGCGCAGGGGCGCAGGCTGTTCTGGACAGAGGCTTCCTCAACGATCCGGGAACCATGCGCAATCTGGGCATCATCTTTGGCGCATTGGCTGCCGTGCTGCTGGCGTCTCAGTTTAAGATCAAGAAGATTAAGTCCAAAAAGCAGATCGTAGCGGCAGTGCTGGGCGGCTTTTTGATGGGTTACGGAGCCCGCCTTGCCTATGGATGCAACATCGGTGCTTTGTACAGTGCCATTGCCTCCCTGTCCCTTTCCGGCTGGGCGTTCGCGGTCTTCCTCTTTATTGGGTCGTTCTTTGGCAGCAAGCTGCTGCGTAAATTCTTTATGTAGGCGGTTACACA
>CALCSA010000387.1 GCA_937894185.1 uncultured Clostridia bacterium
CGCCGGGGTGAAGATCAGCAAGATCACCGGCCTTGCCGACGACATCGCCCTGAATCTGGCTTCGGCGGGAATCCGCATCGAGGCCCCCATCCCCAACAAGGCGGCGGTGGGCATCGAGGTTCCCAACAAAAACGTCAGCATGGTCACCATCCGGGAGATTGTTGAATCCCAGGAGTTTCAGTCCAGCCAGGGGGTGCTCACCGCCTGCCTGGGCCGGGATATTGCCGGCAGCATTACCTTGGCCGACATCGGCAAAATGCCCCACGTACTGATTGCAGGCTCCACCGGATCGGGTAAATCGGTCTGCATCAACTCCATCATCATGAGCCTGCTGTACAAGTACTCCCCCGAGGAGGTCAAGCTGCTGATGGTGGACCCCAAGGTGGTGGAGCTGGGAGTTTACAACGGCATTCCCCATCTGCTGGTCCCCGTGGTCACCGATCCCAAAAAGGCGGCAGGGGCTCTCAACTGGGCGGTGGGCGAGATGATGAACCGCTACAAGACCTTCGCCGCCAACTCGGTGAAGGATTTGGCGGGCTACAACCGTCTGGCCGAGGGCCGGGAGGATCTGGAAGCCATGCCCAAAATCGTTATCATCATCGACGAGCTGGCCGACCTGATGATGGCCGCCCCCAACGAGGTGGAGGATTCCATCTGCCGCTTGGCCCAGATGGCCCGGGCCGCCGGAATGCATCTGGTCATCGCCACCCAGCGGCCCTCGGTGGACGTCATCACCGGCGTGATCAAGGCCAACATCCCCAGCCGGATCGCCTTTGCCGTCTCCTCTCAGGTGGACAGCCGCACCATTCTGGATATGGGCGGCGCGGAAAAGCTGCTGGGCCGGGGAGACATGCTCTTTTACCCGGTGGGAATCTCCAAGCCCTTGCGGGTTCAGGGCTGCTTTGTCACCGAAAGCGAAGTGGAAAGCGTTGTCTCCTTTATCAAGGAGAGCACCGCCGCCAGCTATGACGATGCCATCGCCCAAGACATCGAACGCCTTGCGGTGGTGGCCAAGGGCAAGGGCAAACAGGCCGCCGATGATCTGGACGACGGGGAGGATGAGATGCTTCCCGCCGCCATTGAATGTGTGGTGGAGATGGGGCAGGCTTCTACCTCGGCCCTTCAGCGGCGGCTCAAGTTGGGCTACGCCCGGGCCGCCCGCATCATTGATCAGCTGGAGCAAAGAGGCATTGTAGGCCCCTTTGAAGGCAGCAAGCCCCGACAGGTGCTAATCTCCAAGGAGCGGTGGATGGAGATGAAGCTCCAGGGTGCGGAAAGCGCCATGCTCCAGCAAACCCAGCAGGAGCACTCCTCATCGGCGGCTAAAAGCGCCCCTTCCTTTGATGTGCTGCCTGCCGACGATCCGGTCATCACGCCGGAGCGGGGCGGCGTCAAGGCCCGTCCCGACGAGTTTG
>CALCSA010000388.1 GCA_937894185.1 uncultured Clostridia bacterium
CACGTTGGAAAGCAGAGCGTTGATCTCCCTGTCCTTCTGGTCGGTGAAGGTGGCTCCAAAGCCGAGAGTGGTGGTGTGCATCCGCTTATCCACGATCTTCTCGATGCCGTCGAAGGCGCCACCACAGATAAACAGAATATTGGAGGTATCGATGCGGATAAACTCCTGATTGGGATGCTTGCGGCCGCCGTTGGGGGGCACGTTGGAAATCGTCCCCTCCAGAATCTTCAGCAGAGCCTGCTGCACCCCTTCCCCGGAAACATCCCGGGTGATGGAGGCGTTCTCGCTTTTGCGGGCGATCTTGTCGATCTCATCCACATAGATGATGCCCCGCTCGGCCCGCTCCACATCAAAGTCGGCAGCCTGAATCAGCCGCAGCAGGATGTTTTCCACATCCTCACCCACATATCCCGCTTCGGTGAGAGTGGTGGCATCGGCAATGGCAAAGGGAACCCCCAGCACTCTGGCCAGAGTTTGGGCCAGCATGGTTTTGCCCACGCCAGTGGGACCCAACAAAAGAACGTTGCTCTTTTGCAGTTCCACTTCGCCTTCATCCTCGGAGAAAATCCGTTTGTAATGGTTGTAGACCGCAATGGAAAGCGTCCTTTTTGCCTTGTCCTGCCCTACCACATACTGGTCAAGGATTTTTTTCATTTCCTTGGGCTGCAGAATAGACATCCCGGTTTGCTTGGGCGGCTGCCGGTTGGGGCGCTGGGGCTCATAAGGGTCCTCGCCGTCCAGCACGCTCTGACAAAGCTCAATGCATTCGTCACAGATGCAAACGCCGGGCCCGGCAATCATTCGGCCAACCTCGTCCTGCATCTTTCCGCAGAAAGAACAGCGAAGTATGCGATTGTCGATGGTTTTAGACATGGCAAAAATCCTTTCGGGAATGAATACGCGAATACACTCTATTAAAGTGTATGCAAAAAACAGAATTTGCTGCCAGGTATTTTAAGAACACCTGCGGCCTTATCTTACCGCTTCTCCAGCACTTTGTCAATAAGGCCGTACTTTAGAGCTTCTGGAGCGTCCATAAAGTAGTCCCGGTCGGTATCCCGTTCAATTACCTCCAGAGGCTGGCCGGTCTGCTCCGCCATCAGCCGGTTGAGGGTGTTGCGGGTGCGGATGATCCGCTCGGCGTGGATTTTGATGTCCGACGCCTGACCCCGGGTTCCCCCCATAGGCTGGTGGATCATGATCTCCGCGTGGGTGGTGGCCATCCGCTTGCCCTTGGCTCCTGCCGACAGCAGAAACGCTCCCATGGACGCCGCCATTCCGATGCAGATGGTGGAGACATCGCATTTGAGGTACTGCATGGTGTCGTAAATAGCCATGCCCGCGGTGATGGAACCGCCGGGGCTGTTGATATAGAGGTTGATGTCCTTTTCCGGGTCCATCCCCTCCAGATAGAGCAGCTGGGCCACCACCAGACTGGCGGTGACGTCGTTGACCTCGTCGCAGAGCATGACGATGCGGTCGTTGAGCAGGCGGGAGTAAATGTCGTAGCTCCGCTCTCCCCGGTTGGTTTGTTCTACTACCATTGGGACCAGTGCCATAGTATTACCTCCTTGGGAGCGTGGAGAGTATAAGGCCTCGCTCCAACTGATGTTCCGCGGCAGGAACAGGGTGGTCTTGGAACCTTGATTCAAAAGCAAATGCCGGGCGGGAGAAAGGTTGGCCGGCGCAGGCAAAAAACCGCGGTAAGGCTTCCATGCCTTGCAAGGTTTTTAAGCGAACAGCAGCGCACATTTCGCCCCTTAGACGGTTGTTATGCTTATGAAGGCAGGTTCTTAATCCTCCTGATCCTGAGCGGTCTCGTCAGAAGCCCCTTCTTGGGCAGGCTTCTCGGTTTTTTTCTTGGTTGCCGCTTTTTTAGCAGCGGGTTTCTTCTCGGGCTTCTCTTCCTGCGAGGCAGCCTTTTCCTCGGTCACCTCGGTGACTTTGGCGCTGTCCCGCACCAGATCGATGGCCTTGGTGCAGGCAAGGTCGGAAGCGATGTCTTTTTCGGAGAGCATCTTCTTGAGCTGCTCCACTTCCATGGTGTACTGTTCGGCCAAACGCTCATACTCCGCCTGAATTTCCTCGTCGGTGGGGACAAGGCCTTCCTTGGCGGCGATGGTTTCCAAAGCAAGGCGCATCTTGACCTGACGCTGGGCCTGCTCTTTAAAGCCCTCGCGGAAGGACTCCTCATCCATGCCGCTGTATTGGAGGTAGAGTTCCAGATTCATGCCCTGAGCCTGCAGACGGTAACCAAAATCCCGGACCATTTCCTCTACCTTGTTGTCGTACATCACTTGAGGAATCTCGCCGTTTACGCCATCGATGATCTGGTCCAGCAGACGGGTTTCCAGCTCGTCGGTGCTGCGCTTTTTCCGGGTTTCGGTGTAGCGGTCCCGGATATCCGCCCGCAGTTCGTCCAGAGTGTCAAACTCGCTGACATCCTTGGCAAACTCGTCGTCCAGCTCGGGGAGCTGCTTTTCTTTGATCTCGTGGAGCTTCACTTGAAAGACGGCAGGCTTGCCCTTGAGGTCTTCGGCGTGATACTCCTCGGGGAAGGTGACGTTCACGTCAAACTCATCCCCTATGTTGCGGCCCACAATCTGCTCTTCAAAGCCGTCGATGAAGGAATGGCTGCCCAGTTCCAAACTGTGGCCCTCGGCCTTGCCGCCTTCAAAAGCGACGCCATCGGTGAAGCCTTCAAAGTCGATGACGGCGATGTCGCCGTTCTGAGCGGGACGGCCTTCCACCGTAATGATTCTGGCTCCCCGCTCCCGCTGGCGGCCCAGCTCGGCTTCGATATCCCCGTCTTCTACGGGGTAGATGGTCTTTTCTGCGGCCAGGCCCTTGTATTCGCCCAGCTCGATCTCGGGTTTGACGGTGACAATGGCCTTAAAAGTAAAGCCCTTTTCCATGTCGGCATCCAGAAATTCGATGTCGGCCTGATCCACAGGCTCGATATCGGCTTCTTCAATGGCTTCGCGATAAGCCTTGGGATAAAGATCATTGACCGCCTCTTCCAGGAATATGCCTTCCCCGTACATTTTTTCAATGATGGAACGAGGGGCCTTTCCTTTGCGGAAACCCGGCACGGTGATACTTTTCACCTTGCGTTGGAATACCTTGTCGGTAGCTGCTTTCAGCTCCTCGGGGGATACCGCAATTTCCAGCTCCACTGTGTTGGCAGCCGTCTTCTGGTTGGACGTGATGCTCATGTTTCAACCTCCTGTAAATAGGCGGGCGGCTCATTTGGCCCCGCCTTTGGGACTGTAACCAGATAATTGTATCATAAATCATGCAAAAAATCATCGGTAAAATAAGAAATAATCGTTAAGGCTTGAGCACCGGTGGGAATATGCCCTGCTTTGGGATATTTTATGCTGTTTAACCGGGCGAAAAGCCTTTAAAGAATCAGGGCGGGATCGAATTCGATGTAATCCGACGAAATCATAAAAAAATCGATTCCCTGCACCCTGCCCTCTATGGCATACTTGTGGGCCGGGCCGTGGATATGGCCGTAGTAGCAGCGCTTGACATTGTATTTGTGCATCAGCCGTAAAAAGGGCTCCAGCGTCTGGCCTGCAAAGAGAGGGGGATAGTGGAGAAAGAGCACCGTCTCCCCTTTTTGGGGGCCCCGGCTTTTCAGGGAAGCCTCGATGCGCAGCGCCTCCCGGCGGATAATCTTTTCATCATGCATCTGCCCGTTTTCAAAGATCCAGCCCCGGGAGCCGCAGATGTGTACTCCCTGCACAAAGTAGCTGTTGTTGTGCAAAAAGCGGATGCTGGTCAGCCCATGTTCTTCCAGTACTGCATTCATTTTGGTCATTGAGGCCCACCAGTAATCGTGATTGCC
>CALCSA010000389.1 GCA_937894185.1 uncultured Clostridia bacterium
CCTGTGCCTTGTAAAAGGTGTAGGCCATGCCCCCGCCGATGATCAGGGTATCCACTTTATCCAGCAGATTGGTGATGACGCCGATCTTATCCGAAACCTTGGCGCCGCCCAGAATAGCCACAAAGGGACGGGTGGGGTTTTCCAGAGCACCGCCCATAAAATCAATTTCCTTTTGGATGAGGAAGCCGCAGACAGCAGGGAGATAATCGGCGACGCCGGCGGTAGAAGCATGGGCCCGGTGGGCGGTTCCAAAGGCGTCGTTGACGTAAACTTCTGCCAGAGAAGCCAGCTCCTTGGCAAAGGCGGGGTCGTTCTTTTCCTCCTCCTTGTGGAAGCGGACGTTTTCCAGCAGCAGCACCTCGCCCTCTTTCAAAGCGGCGGCCTTGGCCTTGGCATCTTCACCGATGACATCCTTGGCCATGATCACAGGGCGGCTCAGCAGCTCGCTCAGCCGCTTGGCCACAGGCGCCAGCGAAAACTCAGGCTTAAACTCTCCCTTGGGCCGCCCCAGATGAGAGCAGAGAATAATCTTGGCGTTTTTATCCAGCAGAGCCTGAATGGTGGGCAGAGAAGCCACAATCCGCTTGTCGTTGGTAATCTTGTCCCCGTCCAGCGGCACGTTAAAATCACAGCGAACCAGCACCTTTTTGCCGGAAACCTCTACATCGTTCAGAGTCTTTTTATTCAGTGCGTTCATGCTATTACTCCGTTCCTTGTTAATTCTTTATCATCGTTTTTATTGTACCCCATGAAATGCCAATTTACAAGTGGATTGCATAGAAATTGCTGCACATTCCCGGGTTAACTGCCAAATTTAAAGTGCCTTTATAAATCTTTGCACAAGGGAAGCATCTCTTTGTGGAAAGCCGGGGTCCCCGCCAGCAGGCTGTCCATTCCGGTGGGAGAGGGCAGCTCCCCTTTCCAGTTGGTGGCTACTCCCCCCGCCTCCCGGATGATGAGGTTGCCGGGGAGGTAATCCCAAGGCATGATGGCCTGCTCCAGATAGCCGTCCAGACGGCCTGCCGCCACATAGCAAAGACCCAGCTCGGCGCTGCCCAAAGCCCGCAGCCCCCGGCAATGGATATAGCAGTGCTGCCACAGGGGGCCGATGCGGTGGATGGTATCTGCCCGGTTGCCGTAGCCCTGCCCTGTGGACACCATGGAATCCTGAAAGCCGCGGTCGGAAACATGAATAGACCGGCCGTTGAGGGTGGCTCCCCTTCCCTTTTCCGCAAAAAAGAACTCCCCATTCCAAGGATTGTAGACACAGGCCAGCAAGGCCTCCCCGTCTTTACACAGGGCGGTGGCCAGACAGCTGTGCATCAACCCGTGAACAAAGTTCTTGGTGCCGTCAATGGGGTCCACCAGCCAGTACAGTTGGCCGGGGGCGGGGGTGTCGCTCATATCCTCCTCCCCCAGAAAGGCGGCCTCTGGCAGAATGCGGGCATAGGCGGCACGCAACATCTCCTGTGTGCGCACATCCATGTCGGTGACCAAGTCGAACAGGTCGGATTTTTCGTGAATTTCCAGAGCGTGAGGCTCCAGCAAATGCTTGCCCGCATCCTGATTGACTTTAAGAAGTGCTTCTCGCATCATCAATTCTACCCTTCCCCTTATAATCATTGTCATATTTTGACGAAACAATGTAAAGCTTATCACCATTACAAGATAATAAGTTGATGATGATAAGAAAAAAACTATATTTTGCGGCGGTTCTTGAGCAGATTCCCCAGATGAGCCCCGGTCAAATCCCGGGCAGAACGCTGGGCCTCCTGATTTTCCCGCTGGGTATCCAGCAGCTCTCTGCGCAAAATTCGCACCTGCCGGGGAGCCTCAATGCCGATGGAGGCAACCTTGCTTTTTTTGTCGCCGCTGTTGTCGGTGGCGAACACATCCAGAATCTTAATCTCGATCTGATCTCCGATTCGCAGGCCCTCCTCGATCTTTCGGCTGAGCACCAGCATATTCTTAACCTCCTTGAAAGAATACAGTTTGTATAATAAGTTATAAATTATACAAAATTTAGTTGCCCTCCCCTCCCCCATTAGAGGGAAGTTTTAGGCTTCCACCACAGGAATCCATTCCTCGGATGGGGAGCCAACGGCTCTGCAAACACCGGATTGTTCTCTCCGGTAGCAGAGAAGCAGTCCAAAATTCTGTATAATAAAAGGTTGATATTACAAATCGTATAGATTGCCACAAAACAGCAGATGATACAAAACGTATAACTAACCAAATCTATTACAAAATCGCAGAGATTTCAACTCCATAAAAGCTCATTTTGGGGGCAGCAGATAGGCGGTGTAGTCGGAACAGTAGAGGACATACTCTTCCAGCCCCAAGTCCTTCAAGGTCTTGACCTGTTGGGCAATTTCTTCAGGGGTGTAAACCACACCGGAGGGCTCCCCTCCCCCTTGGATGAGAGGGATAATCTCCCGGTCCCCCAGCTCCAGCCGGGCAAAGCCCACCACCTCTTTGACGGTGTCGGCAGGGTTTTCCAAGGGGCGGCGCAGGGTGAATTTTGGGGTGGTGTAACCGTCAAAAAACTGGTAGGGCAAGGCTTCCAGCAACACTTGGTCGGCGGCAATTTCGGCAGCGGGGCCGCCATACAAAGTGGGGTTAGGCTCACCGGCCAAGGTAGCCGCAGTCAGGTAGACGGCGCTGCGGGCTCCCTGTTTGGACAAAGCCTCCTGTACCTGTCCGGAAAACTTTGCCAGAACCTCCCCCCGGGAAAGTCCTCCCGTCTCGCCAAAGTAGGCGTCCCCGGTCAAGGAGTTGGGGGGAAAGCAAAGGTCGTCCAGAACCACCAGCGCCGCGCCGCAGTCCGCAGCCTCCAAGGCAAGTTCCAACAGGTACTGCCGGGCACCGGGAGTATAGGGGTTGAGCCAAGGCTTGCCCCCCTGGTTTTGAAAGTTATCCAGCCAGAGGGTGCCGGGAGCCCGGTAGTTCACCGCCAGCTCCTTGTTGCCCCGGGCGGCGGTTTCGTCCTGAAACCCACTGATGCGCACCATCAGAAAAAGCCCCTGCTCCTTCAGACGGCGGGCAAAGGCAGATAAGTCAGGGGCATCGGCGGCAACGGCCTGCCATTCCAAAGCTTGGTTATTCTGAGAGGCAAACAAAACCCGTCCGCTTTTGTCTTTCAGGTCCACCATCACACTGTTGAGAGAAGTGGCCTTCAGCCCTTCCAGAAAGGCATCCAAAGCAGTGGGATTCCCGATCAAAGCGGGGGGAAGATAAACAGCCTGTAGTTTTGCGGCAGAAGCAGGCTCCGGCGTGAGCGGGGGAGCTTCTTCCGGCTGTTGGGGGGCGCTTGTCTCGGCAGGCTGCGGCGGAACAGAGGGCTGGGATGATGGGGAATGGGGCTTATCCCGGTTCATCACAGCGTTGTAGATGGGCTCGTAGCTGAGAAAGCCCAGGTAGCCCAGACCAAGGACCGCCAAAACAATCAGCGCCACAAACAAAGGGTGGGGACGGGATTTGATAGGACCAGTATACTTGGTCCGCTTGATTTTGTAGGGCCGGGACAAGGCGTCACCTCCTGTAAAAGATGGTGCCAAGGGGTTTAGGCTTATGTGGGCAGGTTGTGGCCGATCAGACCGTATAAGGCAAGGGAAAGAAGCCCCAGATAGATCAGCAGGATAGGCAGTCCCCGGAAGGCCCGGGGCACGGCGCTGATGGCCAACCGCTTGCGGGCGTAGTAGATGATAAAAATGGCGGCGGTATAGCCCACCGCCGAACCCAGCGCATATCCCAGAGTTTGGGAAAAGAAAAAGTTCTGGGAGGCGGAAAGAAAAAAGGCGGAAAAGAGGGCGCTGTTAAAGGTAGCCACCGGCAAAGCCTGCTTAATTTCTTCAGCCAGCTGCCGGTTCTTGAGATGCCGGGTTCCCAGCACAGAGGTCAGAGTATAAACCATCAAAATGCTGGCCAGATAGATGGGAGCGCGAACCACCGTCACATAGGGGCTGCCCTTGAGAAGATAGTTGGTCAAAGAGACGGGAAAAGCGCTCCAGACAATAATCCAAGCAAAGATACCGCCCATCAAAAGGCCGCTGCGGGGACCCTTGACAAACAGGGAGCGGTTGTCCGTACCAAGCCCCCGGGCCAAAACCGCGTTTTCCACCGCAAGGGCCACAATGGCGGTGGAGATAAAAAGCAGGAAGGAATTTTCCATGACAATCTCCCAAAAGCAGTGCTGTTAATGTGGAACTTTCTTTCAAACGTTATAAGGTATGGGCTCCCCTGCCGGGCTATAGCACCACGTCATTCTCGATAATGGAGAATCGGGCCTCCCGCAGGGCACGCTCCCGCAGGGCCAGCCCCAGCAGCTTTTTGTTGAGCACCTTAGCCCCCGCCAATAAGAATCCCACCACGATAAACCCAAAGAAGGGCACAAGAACCCCCGGCAGCCGCAGAAAGACAGCCACGGGATTGCCCCACAAGGTTCCGCTGCCCAGATACTCTCGAAAGAAGGAAATGACGAACATCAGGACAGAAAACCCCGCCACGTTGAGGAAGGCTCCCCGCAGCACAGGCAGAGGATGAGAATCTTTGGTCAGAGCGTTGGTCTGGGTCAGGGTCATGCCGTTGACGGCCATAAGGTAGATATAAATCCCCAAAGCATCCACAACCCCCCGGAAGAAAACGGTCAACCACAGGCGGGCCACCATCATCAACAGGGTGGAAGTTGCAACGTTAATGACGGGCCGGACAACCCGGGGACAGTAGCGGGCGGCCAGCAAAGCCACCGCCATGGTTCCCATATGCACCACCAACAACTCCAAAGAAAGGGCGGCAGCAGACCGCAAACTCACCGAGGTGGCGATCAAAAAGGGAAGATTCAACCCGATGATCAGCACCGGGCTTTGGGAAAACAAAGCGGCAATGAGCTTATGCCTTTTTCGGTATCTTCTCACCTTCGAGAGTTCCAAGCTTCTTCCTCCTCATCCAGCGGGCAATCCGTTCTCCCACCATATCGAATCCCCAGACAGCGGCGTTCATCAGCAGCAGGGCAAAGGTAATGCCCTCCTCCATATTGCCAAAGTGGCGGAACAGCATCACCATCACACCGGATGTAATGCCAAAGGCCACCTTGGACATTTCACGCTTGGGGGTGGTCACCGGGTCTCCCAGCAAAAAGATGCCGCCAAACAGCAGCAGGCCGGTGGCCAGTTCAAAGCCCACCGAGGCAAGGCCTCCGGCGGCGCTGCGGGGAAAGGCAAAGGCCAGCACTGCCACCGTGGCAAAAAAGCTCACCGGCATGGACCAACGCACCGTCCCCCGGGAAACCAGGTATATCAGACAGGCAATCAGTACTAGAATATTAGTGGCGCCCATGGGTCCGGGATATTTGCCCAGCAGCATGGACATAGAGTCGTAGCCGGGGGTTCCTCCCAGCTGCAGAACAAAGGCGGGAGAGGTAGCCAGAGTAAATTCGGCAGTCTGCCACAAGGGCAGCTTTAAATCTGCCGGGGGATAGGTAAACAGGGCATCTTCAAAGCAGATGGCGGCAAAGGAAAACCCCGCCGCCGCCGGATTGAACACGTTGTGCCCCACTCCCCCAAAGGGAACTTTGGCCACTACAATCGCAAAGATTCCCGCCACCGCCACAATGCGGTATTCCACCGAGGCTGGCATCATCAGGGGCAGAATCATCCCGGTGACGACAGCGGAAAAATCCCGCAGGTTGTACCGCTTTTTAGAAA
The DNA here is from genome assembly GCA_937894185.1 of uncultured Clostridia bacterium. Classification (GTDB taxonomy): domain Bacteria; phylum Bacillota; class Clostridia; order Oscillospirales; family Ruminococcaceae; genus WRAV01. The sequence goes on from CALCSA010000389.1 coordinate 5,703, forward strand.
TGGCGCTGCACAGAATATCGCAGAGCAGACAGACAAAAACGGAAAACAGTCCCAGTACCAAAGACCGGGGACCGTGGTAATAAAAGGCCATGGCGTATAAAAAACTCAGGGCTGCAATGGCGTCGGCCATTACTCCCCTAGTGGTTTGGCTCATTCGAATGTGAGGAGCCGGATACTGCTTGAGTTGCATAAATCCTCCACTGAAACCGTTCAGTCGTCGCCGTCCACAGGCAGTGGGTTATTCGGCGTTGGGCAAATCCTTGAGGAGATCGTCGTCTTGCGCGTCGTCTTCCTCCTCGGGAAGAGAAGGAATATCAGGGCTTTGTTCCCGGGAAGGGTTGGGTTCCGGCTCCGATGGGGCAGGGCTGGGGGAAGCTGCCCCGGCTTCGGGGGCTTCGTCCTCCTCCTCTCCCCCCGGAACCTGGCCCAGAGCGTATGCCTTGGCTGTGGCCACCGAGGTCGCCACCTCCAGCTTGGAAGGACAGATATAACTGCAGGTGCCGCAGCCAATGCAAAACTGAGGGTCAAAAAGCGGCAGCCCTGCGTAGTAGTTGGTTTGAACCAGCCGGTGAATATACATGGGGTTAAGGCCCGAGGGGCAAACCTGCTCGCAGCGTCCGCAGCCGATACAGGTGTAGTGAGCGTCCCGCTGGTTTTCCCGCACCGCCAAAATGGCCCGGGTGGTGTGGGTGATGAGAGTGTTCTCGGTATCCAGAATAGAAACCCCGGTCATGGAGCCGCCGCAGACCACACGGGTGGGCTGCTGGGTCAGGCCGCAGCGTTCCAGCACCTGCATCACCGTCATCCCCAGCGAAACCTCCAAATTCATAGGGCAGGCCACACAGTTGCCCGCCACCGTCAAAAATACGGTGCTTTGCTGCTTTTGCTGGTAAACCGCCCGAGCCAGATGAATGAGGGCGCCTACCCCCACCACAAGGCGGGGCATGTCCCCCAGATGGCTGAGGCGTTTTTGCTGGTAGGCGGGGTATCCTCCCCGCACCCGCATCACCTTGATTTTTTGAATGGAGTGGGAAATGCGGGTTTCCAGATCGGTGATCATCTTATATACCATAATCCGCTTTTCCTGACAGCCTGCAACGGTACAGCAAAGCTCCAACCCGTCGGCTACCTCTTCCCCCATTTGCAGAAGGGGCCCGATGCGGCTGGAAACATAGGGCTCGTCATCCACCGCGTCGGCGATGATGATTTTGGCCTTGCCCTGACTTCTCCTCAGCTTGCGGTAAAGGAGCTTGCCATCCCGCTCGTCCACAATCCGGGCCAGCCGGGCCAGCTCTATAATGGCGTCCTGCTCGGTCTGCACCGCAATTTGTTTTAAATCCAGCTTGAGGGAGTCGGTCTGGGGGTGGACAAAGCGAACAACCGGCTTGGAAAAGGCGGGCTCCTTGTGCTGGCTGAGCACAATACCCTTGGAAAACATTGGCATAGTGTTGGTCTTCCTTTATACTGCGAATTCCGAAAGAGCTGCGCAATTGATTTGCCGGGAACAGGCCCCAAGGAGGCGCCTGTTGTCCCCAACAGGCAGGAGGGGTGAGAGATGGAGTTTATTTTGGTAGATGACGATAAGCTAAAGGTCTCTCTGACCCGGGAGGATTTGGAGGAACTGGGGATCAATTACGAAAGCATTGACTATTCCGACGAAAACACCCGCAAGGCTCTGGTGTCCCTATTGGAACAGGGGCGTGCCCAAGCAGGATTCAATCCCCGGCGCGCTAAGCTGTACATCGAGGTGTTTCCCAGTCAGAACGGGGGGTGCGTCATCTATTACACCCGCTTACAGGGGGGAGAGGTCTTTGCCGCCGGGCGGTTTGTGCCCGGCCCCGCGCCGGTGGTCTTTGCCTTTGAGTGTTCCGAGGCCTTGATCCGGGCCTGCGCGGGAGCCAAGCTCCGCTGCGTCCACCGGATCTTGCGCAGCAGTCTGTATCTATTGGAAAAGCAGTACCGGCTGGTGATCTGGCCTTTGGATTATTCGGATAATTTAAGCGTCCTCTTTCTTTCGGAGTACGGAAAAGCCGTGGGGGAAGGCGCGGTTCTGGCCGCCTTTACCGAGGAACACGGCAAGCTTCTGGTGTTGGAAAACGCCATCGAAACCCTGGCCGAACTCCAAGCCTGAAGCCTGTGTGCTCCCAAGGAAAAGGAAATGGGATACCTGCAAAAAAGCACTTGGCAAAACAGGCTCTTCGGGCCTGCAAACCATATCAGGCTTTCTTTTAACAGTGCCCGGATTTTGGGGAAAAATCCACGGCAAACCGGGGCCTAAACCGCTGCGGCGCAGCTTCCCCGCAGGGTGCGAACAGCGGCGGCGTAATCCGGTTGCCGGAACAGAGAAGAACCTGCCACAAAGACATCGGCTCCTGCCTTGGCGGCAATGGGGCCGGTGGTTTCGTCAATGCCGCCGTCCACCTGCAGCAGAACGGAAAGCCCCCGACGGTCAATTTCCCGCCGAATGGCCGAAACCTTGGACATCATGTGTTCCATAAAGCTTTGGCCTCCAAAACCCGGCTCCACCGTCATCACCAGAACCATGTCGATCTGATCCAAATAGGGAAACACCGCCTCGGCGGTTGTGACCGGCTTGAGGACCAGCCCCGGCTTTGCTCCCCCCTGCCGAATGACCTCGATGGTCTGGTCGATGGGGGAATCCGCCTCCAGATGAAAGGTAATGTAATCGGCCCCCGCCTGCAAAAAATCCTTTGCATAGCGCAGAGGCTCGCTGATCATCAGATGTACATCAAAGGGAATGGAAAGACGGGGCCGAAGGCTTTTGATCACCGGCGCGCCAAAGGAAATATTGGGGACAAAGTGGCCGTCCATCACATCCAGATGCAGCAAATCGGCGCCGGCGGCCTCCATGGCCAAAGATTCCTCTCCCAATCGGGAAAAGTCGCAGGCCAGTACCGAAGGGGCAATCTTCATAACCGTTTCCTCCCTGTTTTAAGCCGCCCAAAAGGCGGCGCGATTGGCATGAAAGCGCACTCCTATTGTAAACCAAGAGACAAAAAAGGTCAACTTCTATTTGGCGTCCCGTCCCTTGTCTCCAGGGTCCCAAGCCTTTTTTGTTCCCGGGGGAACAGAGGGCGCCTTTTTTACCGGGAAATCCCTGCCCAAGCCGGAAATTCCCGTATTTTTCGGCTCAAATAGAATGAATTTGCAATTTTTGGTCAAAATCATATTGTGCTTTCCTTGTAAAATGATTATAATGAAACGAGAAGTAGACTCATTAGAGATAATAGAAAGGGAAAAAGACTATGAAAAAGAGTACCTTCCTGTCGTGTGTAGCGCTTTTTGTGGCCGCTGTCGGCGTTGTGATCGCTCTGGCCGCTTATTTTAAAAACCGCAGCAGCTACCTGTATGATGACGACGACGATTTTATGTTTGACGACCCCGACGATCTGGAATACTACGCTGCCGACCTTTCGGAAGAGGAAGAATCCGCTCCCTCCGACGAAGGGGATCTCAGCTTCTAACTGATTGGCTGGACAAGCCCCGGACCCTATAGCAATGCGGCCCGCCCTGTTTGGGGCGGGCTGTTTTGGTTTGAATGCCTTGAAGAAGAAAGGTTTTTAGTTCAGGGGGATCCCCTCTCCCGGCTCTGCCCCGCATCAAAAAAGGATCGCCCGCGGGCGATCCTTTTGGTTGTGCGTGATTGCAGCAGTTAACCCAGCTCTTGCTCCAGACGCTGGATGCCGTCCTCCAAACGGGAGAGGGAGTCGGCCTTGCCCAAGAGGTAGGCGAGCTCTACGCCGCCGCCGGGGGTGACCGCCTTGCCGGAAAGTGCCACCCGCAAGGGCCAGAGCACCACTCCGTTCTTCACCTCCAGCTTTTCGATGAGGGCAAAGAGAGCACCGTGGATAGCCTGCTGGCTCCAATCCTCAAGGCCTTCCAGCACGGGCTTTATCTCCCGCAGCATGGCAAGAGCGCCGGGCTTGTCGGTCTTCATCTTCTTGTGGACGTGAAGCTGGGTGTCGTAGTCGGGCAGGGCATCGAAGAAGTCCACCTTTTCCGGCAGGTCGGAAAGGAGCTCGCAGCGGGCCTGAAGCAGGGCGCAGAGAGCGGCGGTGTCCACATCCTGCCGATGAAGAGTCTTACGCAGCCAAGGCAGCGCCGCCTTGTGGAACTCCTCGGGGGAAAGGCCGCGAATCCACTCGGCGTTGATATAATTGAGCTTGAGAGTATCAAAAATGGCGGGGGATTTGGAAAGCCCCTTGACGTCAAAGGCTTCCACCAACTCCGGCAGGGAAAAGATTTCCCGCTCGCCGCCGGGGGACCAGCCCAGCAGAGCCACATAGTTGAGGATGGCTCCCGTCAGGTAGCCCTTTTCCACCAAATCCTGATAGGAGGCGTCCCCGTGGCGCTTGCTCAGCTTTTCGGTTTGATTCTTCATCACCGGGGCGCAGTGAATATACCCCGGAACCGGCCATCCAAAAGCCTCGTAGAGCAGGTTGTACTTGGGGGAGGAGCTGAGGTACTCGTTGCCCCGGATGACATGGGTGATTCCCATGAGGTGGTCGTCGATGACGTTGGCAAAGTTGTAGGTGGGCATCCCGTCGCTTTTCAGGAGGATCTGATCTTCCAGTTCG
>CALCSA010000390.1 GCA_937894185.1 uncultured Clostridia bacterium
AATCTCCGTGCTTTGGCAGTCGTAACCCCCTGCAAAATCGTGGGTATCCGGGTTGTGGCAGCCGGGGCAGTGATGGGGGCAGCCCTGCGTAAACACCGTCAGCCGCAGCCCCGGACCGTCCACCACACTTTGTTTGACCAATCCTGCAATTCGTATGGTTCCCATCCCGTATCACCTTTTCATCCACCGAAGCCCTGCAAATTTGCAGGTTCCGGTACTTTGGAAGCACGCGCCCACCGCAAATTCCGGCGGCAGGCGCGTGCTTTGTGTTGTCAGCTCTGTTGAGCTTTATTTCGTTGCCGGAACCGAGATTCCGTGCTTGATGCGATCCTTCTCCTCCGCCCGCTTGGCGTTGTTGAAGCGGTCCAGCGTCCCCACCAGATAGCCGGTGATGCGGCGAATCCGCTCAAACTTGGGTCCTTCCTCCTCCATCCGTCCGCAGCGGGGGCATTCGTTTTCGATAATGCCGTTAAAGCCGCAGACCGGGTCCCGGTCCACCGGGTGGTTGATGGAGCCGTAGCCCACGCCGCATTCCTTCATAAATCGGACGACGCTTTCAAAGGCCTCCAGATTGTGGCAAAGGTCCCCGTCCAACTCCACATAGGTAATGTGGCCGCCGTTGGTCAGGTTGTGGTAGGGAGCCTCAATGCGAATCTTGTCAAAGGCGTTGATCTCGTAGTAAACCGGCACGTGGAAGGAGTTGGTGTAGTATTCCCGGTCGGTGACGCCGGGGATAACGCCGTACTTGCGCCGGTCGATTCCTACAAAGCGGCCGGAAAGCCCTTCGGCGGGGGTGGCGATCAGGGAGTAGTTAAAGTCGGTTTCCCGGGCCTTTTGATCCACCTTGGCCCGCATAAAGCCGATGATGTCCAGCCCCAGATTCTGCGCCTCCTGACTCTCTCCGTGATGCTGCCCGATGAGGGCCACCAGAGCCTCGGCCAAACCGATGAAGCCCACCGTCAGGGTTCCGTGCTTGAGCACCTCGCCCACAGTGTCGTCGGGGCCCAGCTTTTCGCTGTCCAGCCAGATGCCCTGCCCCATCAGAAAGGGGAAGTTGCGCACTTTTTTCTGAGCTACAATGCGGTAACGGTCCATCAGCTGGTCAAACACCAGATTTAGCTTGCGCTCCAGTTCCTCGAAGAAGAAGTCCACGTTGCCGTTGGCCAGAATAGCGATGCGGGGCAGGTTGATGGAGGTAAAGCTCAGGTTGCCCCGGCCGGAGGTAGTTTCCCTTCCCGGATCATTGAGGTTGGCAATCACCCGGGTGCGGCAGCCCATGTAGGCCACTTCGGTTTCGGGGTTGCCCTCCTGATAGTAGGCGGCGTTGTAGGGAGCATCCAGAAAGCTGAAGTTGGGGAATAGCCGCTTGGCACTCACCTTGCAGGCCAGCCGGAACAAATCGTAGTTGGGATCGTCGATCTTGTAGTTGACCCCTTCCTTCACCTTAAAGATGTGGATGGGGAAAATGGGAGTTTCGCCGTTGCCCAGTCCCGCCTCGGTGGCTTCCAGCACGCAGCGGGTGACCAGACGCCCCTCGGGGGAGGTATCGGTGCCGTAGTTGAGGGAGGAAAAGGGAATCTGCGCTCCCGCCCGGGAATGCATAGTGTTCAGGTTGTGGACCAGAGCCTCCATGGCCTGATAGGTGGCCCGCTCCACCTCTGCCTTGGCGTACTTGCGGGCAAAGGCGGTGAGCTGAGGAGCATCCAGCTCCAGATCAAGGGCATCCAGCATGGGAGCGATAGCGTCGGCAAAGCCGTTGTTATCGGCTAAAATGGGGCTAAGCTCGAACTCGGCCTCCACTGCTTCCACCAGATCCTTGGCTGTGGTGGTGGTGGAGTCTTGCCCGGCAAAATCCATAGCCTTTTCCAGATTCTTTATATAGAGCTTCCGGTAGGTTTTGACCACACCCTTGCCCATGTAGTAGTCAAAGTTGGGGATGGACTGGCCGCCGTGCTGGTCGTTTTGGTTGGACTGGATGGCAATGCAGGCAAGAGCCGCAAAGCTGGCGATATCCTGAGGCTGCCGGATGAATCCGTTTCCCGTGGAAAAGCCGTGCTCGAACAGCTTGTCGAGGTTGATTTGGCAGCAGGTGGTGGTCAGGGTGAGGAAGTCCAGATCGTGGATGTGGATGTCCCCTTCTGAATGGGCCTTGGCGTAGGCGGGGTCCAGAATAAACATGTTGTAGAACTGCTTGGCCCCTTCGGAGCCATATTTAAGCATGGTTCCCATGGCGGTGTCGCTGTCGATGTTGGCGTTTTCCCGCTTGATGTCGTTTTCCGCCGCCGCCTGAAAGGTCAGGTCCTCAAAAACCTTCATCAGCTTGGTGTTCATTTCCCGCACCCGGGTCCGCTCCGCCCGGTAGAGGATAAATTCCTTTGCGGTACGGGCGTGGCCGTTTTCGATCAGCACCTTTTCTACCGCATCCTGAATCATCTCTACGCCGGGGGGTTCATCCCCCAAATGGGAGGTCAGGTAATCTTCTACCTGCATCGCCAGCTTTTTGGCGATTTCAATATCGGTTCCCCCCAGGGAACTGGCAGCGCCATAGATGGCGTCGGCAATTTTTTGGCGGTCATACATGGCTGTGCGCCCGTCCCGCTTGATGATAGTTGTTATCATGTCTTTCCTCCGTTATCAGCCCTTATATGCAACATCATGTGAAAAAAAAAGAACCTCACACAATATCTTGCGGTTACGTCATGTCTATTGTACCGCTGCCCCCCTGCTTTGTCAATATCTTCTAATGGTAAAAATTGTAGAAATAAACAGCCTATTTTCTCTATATCCCACAAGCAGAGGAAAGGGCCTTCCCCTTGAGAAAGCCCCGGTTTTTGTGTAAAATTGTCGCCTGTTCAGTTGTTAGGAAGCCTGTTCGAAGTACCCCAGCAAAGCCAGAGAAGGATATTCGGCATAGTCGTTGTGGTAGATTTCTTCTATGGTTTGGCCGCCCATCCGGCTCTGGCTGCCTTTGAGGAGATGATCCCGCAACAGCAGGTGCTCCCCGCCCACAGGATCGTCCCAAGTGCTGTCCACCAAATACCACTCACCCTCCAGCTCCACGTAATTCCAGCTGTGGTTTTCCCCGTCGGCCACTCCGTACACCGTGCGGCAGGGAATGCCGGCCCGGTCGCAAAGGAGCTTGAAGGCCTTGGAATACCCCTCGCAAACAGCCCGTGCCTGTAAGAAAACACCATCAATGTTAAAGCCGTACTCATACCCCTGCATATCGGCCTGTGGCTCCATTAAATCCGAGGCGTAGACCGTGTTCTTCACAATCCAATCGTGGAAGTAAACGGCAGCCAGAGCGGGCTCCGCAGGCGCTTGGGAAAGGATGCTCCCAACCACTGTCTCCAGTTTCGATTCCACCGCCGCCACCTCATCGGGGGAAAGGCAGTATCTAATATCCACCGTCAGGGTTCCCTGCCCCGATTCCCGGGTGCCGTTCCACTCGATCCCATAAGAGCCCAGAGAAATCCAAAAGACTTCCGGCGCATCCCGGCGAACATTGTCGATGGCAAGCTCCACCTGATGCAGCAACAGCCGGGCGATTTCCTCGTCATCCGCCGGGGGCAGCACCATAGGGATAGAGATTTTGTCCCGCTGCTCCCGAATTCCCTGTGTAAGCTCCCGGGAAATAGCCAGATAATCGGTATGTAGATCGTAAAACGGCTGGACATTCACCCCGGTTTCCCGCAGATTGACCTGCCGGATGCCGGCGGTTTGCAGGGCCTTGGCAGAGGGGGGGCCGGCACCGCCAAGCCCCAGCGAAAAGCCGTTGGAAGCAAACCCATAGCAGGCTATCGCCGACCCCAGCGCCAACAACAGCGCCAATGCTGCTCCCAAGCCTTTCATCTGCCTCCCCCCATCTCTACCACATATTGTACCATAAGAAAAATCAGTGTAAAGAGGTTGTAGGAAGGATAGGCAGAGTGTCTAAAATTACAGATGAACTTTAGATGTTTTAGCGATTTTTGAAGTGGAAGTTTTTACATATTTTAAGAGTACAACCCTTCGTAAGACCATTTGAGTCAAGGGAAAACCCCGGCGGTAAGACCGGGGTTTTTGTGAAGACTTAAATTTCCTCAATAGCGATGATGCCGCTGCAATCGCTGATCATCTTGATGACTTCCTGATGGCTTTTGCGCTCCTGAAAATGCAGTGTAAACAACACGGCAATACCGGTACCCAGTTGGCTGCGAGTTGTCTCAAAATCGCCGATATGAATACTCTTTTCCCTGCAAAGCTCCAAAAAGCAGCTCATATCCTTGATGGATTCAAACACCACATACAGCCGAATGGCATTGGTGCGGGCCACATACCGGTTCTGTACCTCGTTAAACAGAGTCATAACGGCAAATATAGTGATGCACAGGATAAAGGCCCCGAAGTAAAAGCCAATGCCGATGGCAATGCCCATACAGGCGGAAGTCCACAGGGAAGCCGCTGTGGTAAGCCCCTTGATCTGGTTGGAGCCTGTCACCAGAATGGTTCCGGCTCCCAGAAAGCCAATTCCGCTGATCACCTGCGCACCCAAGCGGGCGGGATCGGTGCCTCCGATGTTTTCGAACACAAACTGGCCGGTCATCATAATGCCGGTGGCTCCCAGACACACCAGAATATGGGTGCGAAATCCTGCTGCCCGGCGCTTGCGGGTCCGCTCCAAGCCCACTACCCCACCGAACAGAATGGCCAGAAGAAAGCGAAGAATCACTGCCTGCCAGGTTAGATGCTGTAGCCCCATATTGTCAAACAGGGTATACATATCCACGCTTGTTAATGTTTCCCACATGTATTAAGCCTCCCAGCTTACCGGTAAAATTCTTGGATATATCGCTCTACATCCTCCCGGCTTCCCCGAAAAGGTCCGGGGGTTTCCATTTTGAGAGAGACTAAAGCGGTGGCGGTCAAGAGGGCCTGCGGAATATCCTGAGTCAAACGTTCGGTTATGTAGGCGGAAAAGCAGGTGTCGCCCCTGCCGGTGCGCCCGGACAAATCCCTCGCCTTGATGGGCTGGGTATAGATTTCCTTTCCATCGTAGATCAGCACCTCGGCACTGTTGGTAATCATAATTTCCGCAGCACCCCAAGCGTGAAGCTGCTTGGCCGCCTCTACCCGGTCGGTCAGTCCGGTCAGGATTTCCGCTTCGGCGGTGTCGGTTTTCAGGAAGCGGATTTTAGGAAGGTACTCCAACTTTTGATCCCAATCCCGAAACACCATCTCCCCGTTTTCATCCCGGCGCAACAGACACTGAACATCCACTGCCGCCATGGCTTTTTGAGATGCGTAGGCGATGATATCCTCCCCCAAGTCCCCCACCATCAGGCCGGCTACGTGATAGATGGCAGCGTCCACATCGGGAATTTCCTCCACCTTGTAGGGGGCGATGCGGCTGATGGCCTTGCAGGTGCGCCGCTCCCGGTCGGCGGTGTGGTAGACGTTGGAAATCGAGGTGCTGCTGGAGCTGGAAAGATGAAACACCGTCACATTGGCAGCGTCCTGAAAGACGGCATCCACATCAATATCCGCCGCCGCTTTGGGCAGCACGGCCGTTTTGTGTCCCAGGGACGACGCCGAGTACCCGGAGTAGACCACGGCGCCTCCAATGGCCCGAATGGTGGTTCCGTTAAAATCTGTGTTGATATCCAGAGAGGGCTGTCCCAGAATAAAGGTTGAGTATTTTGCCATAGTTCTTCTCCTTTTATAATGTGTTATAAAGCCCTAAGGCTCAAAATCCAAAGGGAAAGAAACCGGTAACTCGACAACTCCCTTGTTATATAGGCGCACAGGAGTTGCGCACAATCAAAGAGGGTTCCATAATGCGGTGAGAGTATCCTACGGCGGGGTCGGTGATCTTGTTGACCAGCATATCCACCGCTACCGCCGCCATGGCGTTTTTGGGTTGCTCTATAGTAGTCAGATTGATTTTAGGTAAGCCGCTGAAGCTAATGTTGTCAAAACCGATGAGAGAAAAATCCTCGGGAATGCGCATGCCAAATTCGTCAGCCGCCTTGATGATTCCCAAAGCCATGGTATCGGTGGAAGCCATGATGGCGGTATAGCCCAGATGCCCCTGTGACTGAAACAGCTCCTTGGCGATAAGATGCCCTTTTTTGATGGAGCTGTGAGTGTAATGGCTGTCCACAAAAGCCGGGGTAATGCCGTACTTTTTGCAGGCATCCTCGTAACCTTGGGCCCGCAGCTGATGGGTAATGCTTCCCATCCGCCGCCCAAAATACAGGATTTTTTTATGCCCCAGAGAATGGAGGTAATCCATCCCCAGCACGGTGCCCTTGTAGTTGTCCACCGTCACGTAACTTTCCCGCAGGTCCCGCAAGTTTTCGCTGACGAAAATAGTGGGGGTAGTGTCCAGATAGGGTTGGATCCGTTCATAGGTGTGGATGCCGGAGGGAATGATGATAATGCCGTCTACCTGACGTCCCACCAGCAGGCGGTAGGTCTCCTCCTCGTGGTCCAAGTCACTGCCGGAGTTGCAGAGCATTAGGTTGTAGCCCCTTGCCCGGGCATGTTTTTCCACGTAAAAAGCAATTTCGGACATAAAGGGGTTGTTGATTCTCCCCAATAGCAATCCAAATATTTTGGTGGATTGCACCACTAAAGAACGGGCAACAGAATTGGGGGTGTACCCCATCTCCTGACTGAGCTTGATGATCCGCTGTCTGGTCTCTTCCCCGATTTCCGGGCTGCCGGAAAGAGCGCGGGAGACGGTGGCATAAGAAACCCCCGCCACCTTGGCGACATCTTTTATGGTAACTCTTTTCATGGTCATCTACTCCGTTCGGGCTGCGTTCTTCGCAAACGTTTTCAATATCGTGAAGAATGATTCTATGTTACTACAGGAACACGCACTTGTCAATTGTTGGCGCAAACTATTGCGTAAACGTCGAATTCCCCATGGCTATCAAATATTCTTGGGAACACAATTGACAAAACCAAAGTTATTGTATAGAATAAGATTAAGATTTACCGCAAACGTTTGAGTTTGCATCGGCATGCTTGGAAGAAGCCTTCGTCAAAGCATGCCATTCTGCTATTTTAGCCTGAATATATCTACAAAAAGGAGGCCCTTATGATACAGTTTGACCGTTCCAAAATAGAAGCCGCCGCCGCTCTGGTGGGAGAAAAAACCCATCTGGACGCCTTGCATGCGCATCTGCCCGAGTATTTTCAGGCAGATGTGGAAAATGGACTGAGCAAAGGCGGTCCCCTACCCTTTCGGGCGGCTGTCTTTAATATGGAGCAGGGTACTCGGCTCAAGTATATCATTCCGTTTTTCCAATGCCATCCCCAGCTGCGAAATGTAGATGTCATTCTGGCCAACGAGCTGGATGCCGGTATGGCCCGCTCCGGCAATTTGGATACCACCCGAGAAATTGCAAAGGCTTTGGGGATGAACTACGTCTACGGAATCGAATTTATCACCCGCAAGGCCGGGCAAAACGGCAACACACAGGGACTTCATGGCAACGCCATACTTTCCCGGTTCCCCCTGCATAACTGCAAGGTGGTTCCCCTGCCCATCCAGTTCGATTGGTTCTATATGCCCGGCGATTCCCGGCTGGGGGTGCGCAATGCCATTCTGACCGAGGCAGAGGTGGCTCCCGGCAAGCGGGTGGGGCTGGTCAGTGTTCATCTGGAAAACCGGGCCACGCCTCAGGAGAGGCTGCGTCAGATGAAGTTCCTGCTGGATGAAGTGGAGCAGCATTTCGGTGATCTTCCGGTGCTGATTGGCGGTAATATGAACACCAACACCGTATCTGGCAACACTCCCGGCAGCATGGAGTATCTGGAGGAGCATCCGCAGGAGCAGCTGCGCCGTCTGGGGGACATCCCCAACATCGAGCCTTTGATGGATCACGCCGCTCAGCGGGGTTTTTCTTACAGCGACTGCAACCTGATCAACAAGGTCACCCGGCGCAAACCCATGCCCGGCGGCGCCGTCGTAGAGCTGAATCTGGACTGGTTTTTCCAGCGGGGTCTCAAATGCTCCCAGCCCGAGCGGGTGGAGACGATCCTCCGCATAAAGGATCTGGAAAACCCACCTGCCTATCTTGCCGATTTTGAGGGAAAAGAGCTTTCCGATCACGATGCCGTCACCGTAGTGGTGGAATGCTAGAATCTGCCGAGGAGGTAACAATATGGTAAAATCATTTATATTTGACATGGGCGGAACTCTTGAGGATGTCATACATAAGCCGGAGTTCCACGATGGTTGCGGCAGGGTTCTCCTGCAGTATCTGGCTTCTCACGGCATTAAAATCGAGATGGAGCCGGAAGCCTTCGCCCTGCATCTGGAGCAAAAGAACTGGGAGTACCGGCACTGGGGCATGGAATCTCTGCGGGAACTGGACCCCTACTCCATCTGGTCCCAGTGGTATTTAAAGGACTTTGACGTGGATCAGGACCGGCTGCGGGCCATTGCCGACAAGTTGGCCAACCTGTGGGAGCGGAACTACTACCACCGAACCCTGCGCCCGGAATCCAGGGAGCTTCTGCAAAGCTTGCAGGCCAGAGGCTTCCGGTTGGGGGTCATCTCCAACACCGGCTGCCAGACGCAGGTGATTGAAATTCTTCACGAATATGACCTGTACCATTTTTTTGATACTATTTATCTTTCCAGCATTGCGGGATTCCGCAAGCCCCACGTCGATTTGTTTCTGGCTGCCGCCGCGGATTTGGGTTCCGCTCCCGCGGAGTGTGTCTACGTGGGAGATACCGTATCCCGGGATGTCCGCGGGGCACGGGCTGCCGGATACGCTGCCAGTGTGAGAATACAATCCCACCTGACTCAGGCCTCTGATGCTCGCTATGATATCGGAGAAGAAGAGGCCGATCATCTCGTTTCCAGCCTGTTGGATATTTTAGAACTGGAAATCGCGGCTCCCATCGCATCTGTCACCCTATAGTCCATAATAAGGAGGGAAAGACAGTGCGCCGTCTATTTATGGTTCTGGTTTTGCTGGCGGCGGGGGTTCTCCTGCTGTCGGGCGCCATCCAAACTGATAGGGAGGAATCAGCAACGCCACCCCGAGAGCAGGATGGCACGGAGCAGCTGCTCTCCGGCGAACCATCCCAGCCTGATGCTCAGGAGGCCATGGCTACTGTAGAAGTGGAGCAGCCGCATCACCCCAAGGCAACCATCATCATCTGGTGCACCCTCGCAGTGATCGCCATCGCCCTTGCCGTCCTGAACTGGGGAATTCCCCGTGGTACGGGGAACCGAAAAAAGGAAGTTGCGCAAAGGCCACCTTCTCCATGATGGCCAAACGGCGAGGCCCGCCAAAGAGTGGGGCCTGCTGCTTTTTCTACATAAAAAGATACGGCTTTCGATGATAGTGAAAGCCGTATCTTTTTTTATAGGGTGAAAGGGGCATACTTACCCCACCAGAGACTGGGCAAACGCCTTGCCCAGTTCCGTGGCCTTTGCCAGCTCCTGCTCCGACGGAACAAAGTTGATCTTGAGCTGTTCTTCCCAGACTTTGCATTTGAGGGAAGTCAACCGCTGCGCCAAATTGGGGACTGCCTCCCCGCTCCAGCCAAAGGAGCCAAACACGGCGACCGGCCTCTTTTGGATGTTGATGGCCTCGATACCGGCCAGCAACTGCCAGACAGGAGCCACCGCATCCCGGTTAATAGTGGGAGAACCAATCAGGAAAGCGTCGCTCTCATTGAGCAGGGCAACCAGCTTGGCCATATCGTGCTCGATGATGTTGTAGCTTTCCACCTGAGCGTCGGGGATGACCTGAGTGATGCCTTGGGCGATAGCTTTGGCAATTTTGCGGGTATTACCATAGGCGGAAACGTAAAAGATGGGAATCAGCTTTTGCTGACGGGTTTTCTCCGCCGACCACTGACGGTAGAGCTCCAGCACCTGAGGCAGCTTGCCATCCTTGGTGAGGATGGGGCCGTGGCTGTTACAGTTAAAGACAATATCCAGATCCTTGATTTTTTCAAGTCCTAAACGCACATAGGGCTGAAAGGGCCCAAAAATGCAGTCGTAATAATATTTCAATGCGTCCAGATACTTGTCGTCATAAATGGTGCAGACATCGAATATCTGGGGCTCGCAGAAATGGCATCCCAAAAAGTCGCAGGAAAACAGGATTTGATCCTGCTCCAGCCAGGTAAACATGGAGTCGGGCCAGTGCAGGAAGGGGGCGCTGATAAACCGCATCGTTTTGCCGCCCAGCTCCAGAGTGTCCCCGTCCTTGACCACCTGCAGGTTGAGCTGGCGGTTGGAGATGTGCTTCATATAAATGGCACCGGCGGGGCTGACCACCACTGTCAGGTTGGGGAACCACTCCAATAGCTGGTTGATGCAGCCGGTATGATCCGGTTCGCAGTGGTTGAGAATGAGGTAATCCAACTCCCGGCCATCCAGAGCCTGCAATATATTGTCCAGATAATAATCGGAAAAGCTTAAGTGAGCAGCTTCTACCGCCGCTGTTTTTTCGCTGCCCGTTACAATATAGGAGTTGTAGCTGCTGCCATATTCGGTGCGCATAATGACGTCGAATACCCGCAGGCTGGGATTGAGGACACCGGTATAAAATACGCCTTCAGTAATTTGTTTCATGGTAGTTATTCCTCCAGGCTGATGGACTGTCCAGAGCCCCGGCTCCTTTGCCCTTGGGGCAGAACAGGCTTCCGGCTGTAACACATGGGCGCAAGCCGAAAGGGTTCAAACTTTGAGCCAAGGGACCCTAGAAAACGGCACCAAAGCAGATGATTCTGCTTTGGTACCTGAGATGTGAAAGACTGTGATATTGTTATGCTTCTTCTTCAAACATGTCTTTGCCCACGCCGCAGGCCGGACAGACAAAATCCTCGGGAACATCTTCCCAAGCGGTGCCGGGAGCTACACCATAATCTTCCGCTCCCTTTTCGGGGTCGTAAACATAACCGCAAATTGTGCATACATACTTTTTCATATTCTCTGCCTCTTTTCTGTCTGTAGTTTATTTTCTTATTCCGTCACGATAGCCGGAATATGTCAACGCATTGGATGCATAGTCCTCCATATCGTCTACGGTGCACAAGAACAGGGTGTGGGTCCCCACATCCACCGTGTCGTAGACGCTGAGGGAAAACCGTGCCGCTATCATCGCCGGGTCATCAAGATAGGGATTTCCATTGCAGTCTGTTTTATAAGCAATGCCGGCAAACTTGTCCTGATCCCGGCCGCTGGCAAAGCCAAACCGGCGGATGATATCCATAGAAAACGACTCTGCCAGAGCACAAACACAAACCGAACGCTTTTCCATCACCATGTCGTGGGTCAAGTGATCCTTCCCCAGAGTGACGCTTAATCTGACCGGCATGTGGCTCTGCTCCAGCAGGGTATTGCAAATACAAGCATTTGCCTCGCCATTTAACTCGCAGCCCGCCGTAAACAAACCGCATTGAATTTTAAAAAGAGTCCTGATGTCTGCTTTCATCTGTCCCCAACCTTTTGAGCGGTTACGATTTAGCTTGGTCCGGGCGGAAACCGCCAAACACACCGGACTGCTTCCCACCTTGGGAACTCCCGGAATATAGGAACTTTAGCATATTGTAACACATCATGCCACCGGGATGCAATTAAAAAATTAAATTGAATTCTATACTTTTATTGTATACTTTTTCTCAAAGGGGAATCGCCTCACCCCTCTTTCACGAAATTCGCTCCAGCTCTTTTTTCAGGCGCTTGACAATTCGCTTTTCCAAACGGGATATGTAGGACTGGGAAATGCCGATGATCTCGGCCACTTCTTTTTGTGTGCGCTCCTCCCCATCCAGCAACCCGAACCGCAGCTGCATGATCCGCCGTTCCCGCTCCCCCAGCTTATC
>CALCSA010000391.1 GCA_937894185.1 uncultured Clostridia bacterium
GAACCCGCCACGTTGAGGGTAAAATACACAATGGTGGGGGAAATCGTATTGGGCAGGATATGCCGGAACAAAACACGGCTCCCCCCCGCACCCAGAACCTTGGAGGCGTTGCAATATTCCTCGTTTTTAACCACATGGACCTGCCCCCGCACAATGCGGGCAAAGCTGGGAATATTGGAAATACCAATGGCCAAAATCACGTTAAAAACGCCGGTGCCCAAAATAGTCATCAGAATGATGGACAGCAGTATGAAGGGGAAGGCAAACATGCCGTCCATAATACGCATGATAATAGAATCGATGATGCCGCCCTTATATCCGGCGATCAGGCCCAGCAGCAGGCCAATCACGCTTCCCACCAATGTGCCGCCCACGGCAACAAACATGGAAATACGGGTTCCGTATACAATCCGGCTGAACAGATCCCGGCCAAATTCGTCGGTGCCAAAAATATGCCCATCCACCCCCGGCTTGCGAAAGGACTTGGAAATCGCCAGTTCGTTGGGATCATGGGTGGCGATCAGCGGAGCAAAAACCGCCAGAATCAGCATAATGATAATAATTGCAAGGCCAATGACCGCCGTTTTATTGCGCAACAGCTTGTTCCATGCGTTGTTGGCACGGCGCTCCCGGCGGAGCATCGCCGCGTGCTGGTCCATGCCCAGTGCATCGTTTTGCGGAACAGGATTCGCGGTATTCATGCCGAATCACCTCCTCCTTCGTAGCTGACGCGGGGATTGATCACCAGATAAATCAGATCCACCACCAGATTGACAAACACAAATATAATGGCGATAAACAGTACCGCCCCCTGAATCAGAGCATAATCCCGGTTAAATACCGCGTTGTAGATGAGTGTTCCCATTCCGGGCCAGGAAAAAATAGTCTCGGTGAGAATCGCTCCGGAAAAGGCGGAGGCCAGCTGCATACCGATGACGGTGACCAAAGGCGGCAGCGCATTTTTAAAGGCATGCTTCCAAACAACCACCGACTCCCTGACGCCCCGGGCACGCAACGCCTTGATGGATTCCCGGTTAATGACCTCCAGCATGCTGGAACGGGTAATGCGGGCAAAGGTGGCGGTGGGGATGGTAGCCAGACAAAAAACCGGCAGGATCATATGCTTGATCACATCCCACAGCCCATTCTGCATGGAGCCCATGCCCAGCACCGCAAACCAGCCCAGCTTTACGCTGAACACCAGCACCAGCATCAGACCCAGCCAGAAGATAGGCATGGAAACGCCAATCAGGGCCAGCACCATAAAGAAGTAGTCAAAGGCGGAATACTGTTTGACCGCCGACAGCACACCAATGGGCACTCCAACCAATACCGCCAGCACCATGGACACCAGAGTGATCTGCAGGGTGGCCGGCAGACGTTCCAAAATTAAATCCAGCACCGGGCGGTTGTAAGAAACGGATTTGCCGAAATCGCCCTGAAGCACTCCGGTTAAGTAATCCATATATTGTTCGGGCAGCGGCTTGTTCAGTCCCAATTCATCCTGCATGCGGGCAATCTCGTCCGGCGATGCCTGAGGACCCAGTAAAATAACCGCAGGGTCCCCGGGGATCATCCGGGTCAGCACAAAGGTAAGGGTGATGACCACAAAGAGGATGGGAATCAACTGAACAAGACGCTTTAAAAACGTTTTTAACATTTTATCACCTGTTTATCGCCGCAACGGCCCATCTCAGGCAGCTGCGAATCGTTTTTGCATCTTATACAGGGCCTAGAGCGTGTTTTCAAGCCTCAAATCTGTCGTATCCCTGTAAAAGGACGTGCTATTTATGCCCTGCCTTATGCAATGCAGGGTCAGGTTTGAAAATACACTCTAGATGGCTTTGCAAGCGTCCGAATCTTCTGATCCAGACGCTTGCAAAGTCTGTCGGAGCGGGCATCGCCGGTTCTGTTGCCCCACCTGCGTGGTTTAACATACATAGAACCAAAACTCTGCCGCTTATTAGAAGTTAGGACAGCCAGACGTTGACGTCGTCGCTGACCAGTACCACCACGTTGTCCGCGCGTTGGACAAAGCCCTGTACGTTAGCGGTGGAGCCATCGGTGACGTTTTCGTTGGAGTATACAAAGATGGGGTTCTGCTCCATCACCAACTTAATGGCCTGCTGGTACATAGCTGTACGGGCAGCCTGATCGGTTTCTATCAGCGCGTCTTCCAGCAGCTTGTCCACTTCGGCGCTCTTAAAGCCGGCACCGTTGCCCAACGCGCCAATTTCGCCGCTGTAGAACAGTTTGTTGAGGAAGAAGAAGGGATCGGGATACCAAGTCCAGGACATGCCGTAGATATCAGCGTTGCCGGAGGCTGCAATTTCGCTAAAGGTGCCCCACTCGCTGGGATTGATCTCCACGTCGATGTTCAGGTTGGTTTTCAGGTACTGCTGTACAATGGTGGCCATCTTAATGCGGAATTCGGTGTTGCTGATATACAGCTGCACGGTAAAACCGCCATCGGGATAGCCGGCCTCGGCCAGCAGAGCCTTGGCGCCTTCGGGATCGTAGGCGGGGGCAATGCTTTCCAGAGACTGATCATAGCCCCAAGAGCTGGGAGGCAGGGGAACATTGGCAATTTGAGCTTCGCCGTAAGGATACACACCAGCTACCAAGTCTTCCCGATTGATGGCCATGGAAATGGCATCGCGGACACGCTTGTCGGCGGTGGGGCCGTTTACCTGATTAAAGTACAGGTACGCAATATGCAGGCCGGGGGTTTCGTGGAGAACCAGATTGGGATCGTCCCGCACCAGCTGCACCGCTTCCCCCTGCATGGAGGTAGCCAAGTTCAGGTCGCCGGTTTTCAGGGCGTTGGCAGCCTGAGCGTGGTCGTTAATATACATAAAGGTAACGCCGTCCAGATAAGGAGTAGCGGCCCAGTATTTATCGTTGCGCACGGTAACGGTCTCCTGATCCAGCTTGAACGCCTCCAGAATGAAGGGGCCGCTGCCCACCAGATGAGTGCCGAAATCGTCGCCCCATCCCTCCACTTCTTCCTTGGGAACGATG
Source organism: uncultured Clostridia bacterium (assembly GCA_937894185.1). Taxonomy (GTDB): domain Bacteria; phylum Bacillota; class Clostridia; order Oscillospirales; family Ruminococcaceae; genus WRAV01. The sequence continues at coordinate 3,022 of CALCSA010000391.1, forward strand.
ACGTTACCAGCGTCGGTCAAAGCGGTGAGGAACACTGCGTTGGGGCTGGCAAGAACGCACTTTACTTCAAATTCTCCCAGCACTTCGCAGTGGTCCAGCATATCCAGACGGTTCAGGGAGGATTCCTTGGCAGAACGCTCGAGAGAATATTTAATGTCCTCGGCGTTTACCTGACGGCCGTCCTGAAACTTGCCGGGATGGAAATAAACATCCTCACGCAGCTTAAAGGTATACTCCAGGCCGTCCTCGCTGATGGTCCACTCGGTGGCCAGCTTGGGCTTGATGCCGCTCAAATCCATTTCGTAATCCACCAGAGTGTCACACACATTGCGGATAATGTGGGATTCGTAGGTGCCTGTATACTTGATCGGGTCCAGATTTTTGGGGGATGCGGGAAGGGAAAGCTTTAGAACGCCACCGGACTTGGGCTCGCCGGGATCGGCTGCCTCGGCGGGGGAACCCGCCGCTTCCGAGGAGGCGGCACTCCCGGAAGGAGCGCTGCTTTTGTCCCCGCCGCCGCATCCGCTAAAGGCGGCAAGCATCAGCAGTGCCGCAAGAAGAACTGACACTGTTCTTTTTAACATCGTATTACCTCTTTTCTATTCTCTACTTGTTACATATACAGCTTACTATATTAACCACGAGGAATATCTCCTGCGGATAACCAACCCTTAATTCTGGCGGGCCGCCAGCCATTTTGCGGCGCAGCCGGCATATATGGCAGACATCATATGAATCGCTTCTTCATTATAGGTGACGGCCGGATGGTGTCCGCCGTAGACGTGTCCCTCTTCCCGGTTGCCGGTGCCGAGCCAGCACATCAGCGACGGCACATGGTCGCAAAGCAGGGAAAAATCTTCCGAGCCGGTCATGGCCGGAATTTCCCAGGAAGCATCATAGCCCAAAGTTTCGTTCACATAACCGGTGCATTCCTCGGCCAGATCGGGATCGTTGATCATGGGCGGCAGGCCGCTGCCATCCCAAACCACCTCTGCCGTAGCACGGAAGGTGGAAGCCACTCCGTGGCAGATCTCCTCCAGACGGTTGACGGTAAACTTGCGCACCTTGCTGTCCGCCGTGCGGATGGTGCCGGAAAAGGTACAGGTGTTGGGGATAATATTATGGGTATCTCCGCCTTGAATCTTGCATATGGTGCACACCAGCATGGCGTCCGGCGCAACCTCCCGGCTGTTAAGGGCCTGCAGCGCGGTAACCATGTGGGCCGCCACATTGATAGGGTCCACTCCCCTTTCGGGTACAGCGCCGTGGGTGCCCATTCCGGTAACGGTGACGGTAAAAATATCACAGGATGCACAGGCGTACCCCCGGCGGATTCCCGCGGAGCCGGTTTTTTCCTGAATGGTATGCATGGCAAACGCTGCCTGTGGCTTGGGGTCCTCCAGCAGGCCGTGATCCAGCATATCCTGCATACCGTCCAGCCCCTCCTCACAGGGCTGAAAGGTCAGCAAAACGGTGCCTGCCAGCTCATGTTCACGATCCTTAAGCAGCTTGGCGGCACCCAAAAGCGCGGTGGTGTGAATATCGTGGCCGCAGGCATGGCAGTTGCCGTTTACAGAGGCAAAGGGCAGCCCACTAGCCTCGGTAATGGGCAGGGCGTCCATATCCGCGCGGAGCAGGATCACCGGGCCGGGCCTGCCAACCGTGGCGACAATCCCCGCTTTGCCCACTTTTTTAGGAGTCAGGCCAAATTCCCGCAGCTGCTGTTCTACAAAAGCGGTGGTTAACGGCAGATCAAAACCCAGTTCGGCGTTTTGATGCAAGTATCTGCGCCACTGGATCAATTGAGGTTCCAGCTCTTTGGCTTTATTCAAAAAGTCATCATTCATTGTTCTTTCAGCCTCCATAAATAAAGGCAGCTTGGAGCCTTTGCTTTGCCGTTATCTTTCCCAAATTCCTCGGCAAAAAGTTGCTCTTCGAGAGATTGTTCTTCAATCAGCTGCTCTTTTGGGTATTATATACCGTGCAATAACATTCTGCAAGTTATTCCGCCAAAATTGCAAATACTTGTACTTTTTGTGTCATAATTTGCGGAGAAGGATGTTGACCGGCATCCGGTTCAGTTGCTATAATGTAAAAAGTCGGATGATTTTGCAATATTCAGAATGAATTACCATATGGAAGGACTGTTATCATGCTGTTTCGTCAAATGCTGGAGCTGTTTGATTATCTGGACAAACCGTCTGCCTGCGGCGAGGAAGTCGCGGCATTGCTGCGGGAGCGGGGCGCCGACGAAGTGATTGTTCGGCGCATTGAAGGGGACAAGGGAGGAACCGACAATATAAAAATTCTGATCAAGGGTTCTAACGGGCGTTCCTCGGGCGGCAGCGCCCCCACCTTGGGGATCATTGGCCGCCTTGGCGGGCTTGGCGCACGCCCCGAGCGGATTGGGTTTGTTTCTGACGGAGACGGCGCGCTGGCCGCCCTGACCGCTGCGCTTAAGCTGGCTGAAATGAACCGCAACGGCGATGTGCTGCCCGGCGACGTGCTGATCGCCACCCACATCTGCCCCGATGCACCCACCCAGCCTCACGAGCCGGTTCCCTTTATGGACAGCCCCATCGACATGGCTCTTTCCAACGAAACCGAAGTGGATGAGCGTATGGATGCAATTCTTTCCATCGATACCACCAAGGGCAACCGGGTGATCAACATCAATGGCTTTGCCATTTCCCCTACTGTGAAAGAGGGATATATTCTCAAAATCTCCAACGACATTCTGGACATCATGACCACGGTGACCGGAAAAATACCCCAGGTGTTTGCTTTGTCCCAGCAGGACATCACACCCTACGGCAACGATTTATACCATCTCAACAGCATTCTTCAGCCAACCACCGCCACCAATGCCCCCGTAGTCGGTGTGGCTATCACAGTATCTCACATGGTGGCGGGCTGCGCCACCGGCGCCACCCACGGGGTGGATGTGGAAGCCGCTTCCCGCTTTGCGGTGGAGGTTGCCAAAGAGTACGGAGCCGGCAAATGCCGCTTCTATGACGAAAAGGAATTTGCCCTGCTCAAAAAGCTGTATGGTTCCATGAACCACTTTCAAACCATGGGCAACCACTCGTGAACCGACGAAAAGTCGCGGCCATTACCATCGGCCAATCGCCCCGCACAGACATGACGGCAGACAGCTTTGCCCGCATGCCCGCCGATCTGGAACTGGTGGAGTACGGCGCTTTGGACCCGTACACCCTCCAAGAGGTGGCGGAGCGGTTTGCGCCCACCGGTAGCGATGACGAAGTGCTGGTTTCCCGCATGGGGGACGGCAGTCAGGTGCGGCTGTCCGGTCGGGCGGTAGCCAAGCTGCTCCAGTCCTGTATCCAACAGGCGGAGGCCGACGGCGCGGCGGCCACTCTGCTGCTGTGCACCGGCAAGTTTCCGGAATTTTCCCACAGCAAGCCCCTGATTACCCCCATGCCGCTGTTCCACGCCACGGCGCGGATTTTGGCAGGGGGGCAAAAGGTAGCTGTGCTGATTCCCAGCCCGGAACAGGCGGAGCACTCGGCGGCTCGCTGGCGGGAAAGCGGAGTGGAAGCGGTGATGGCCCCAGCTTCCCCTTATCTGGACCTTGGAGCGGTGGAACAAGGGGCTGCCTCTCTGCGGGACTGCGGGGCTGCCCTCCTGTGTATGGACTGCATGGGCTACACCGTGGAGATGAAGCGGCTGGCTGCCGCGGCCAGCGGATTGCCGGTATTGCTTCCGCGCACGCTGATGTCCGCTGTTGTGTCGGAGTTCTTATCGCTGCTGTAGCGATAGAGCATTCGTCGTCCTGTGCCGGTTGGCCGAACATACCGCGAAAGCCAAAGAGCACAGGCGAATTGGAATGGAAACAGACTGGGAAAGAGGTGCCGAATATGGCAAATCTGGAACAAAGCTGCTCCATTATATGGGAGCAGTGTATGGGGTTAAAAGCCGGGGAACGGGCGCTCATCGTTACCGACGATTCCAAGTTGCATCTGGGCCACGCCCTGTACCGGCAGGCTCGAACGATGGGAGCGCAAGCCGTGCTGGTACAGATGCCTGTAGCCAAAATCAGCGGCGAGGAACCGCCTGCGGCGGTCAGCGCCGCCATGCTGGAAGCAGACGTGATCGTCTGCCCCACCGAGGAATCCATCACTCACACCAATGCCCGGATCAATGCAGTGAAGAAGGGGGCACGGGTGGCCACCATGCCCGGAATCACCGACGATATGTTTGAGGAAGGCCCGATTCTGGCGGACTACACCGAGGTGGAGCGCCTGTCCAGACTGTACGCCGATTTGCTGTCTAAGGCATCGGTTTGCCGGATTGTCACCGGTGGACACGAGCTGACCCTTCAGTTGGACGGCCGCACCGGTGTTGCCAGCACCGGAGTATATCGCGAGCCGGGTCTTGCGGGCAACCTGCCCTCCGGCGAAGGGTATATTGCACCGCTGGAGGACGGCGCCGATGGGGAGTTGCTGGTAGACGGCAGCATTGTAGGAGTAGGGCTGCTGGAGGAGCCGGTGGTTATAACCATTAAGAATGGGGCCATTACCGGCATTTCCGGAAAACAGGCTGCCCAGGTGGAGCAGGCGATTCCGAATCATCCCCTGTCCCGCACGGTGGGGGAACTGGGTATCGGGACCAATCCCATGGCGCGGGTAACCGGCGTGATTCTGGAGGACGAAAAGGTATACGGTTCGGTGCATGTCGCCTTTGGCACCAATACCTCCTTTGGCGGAATCACCAAGGCCTGTTCCCACATTGACTGTGTCACCCTCAGGCCGGAAGTATATCTGGACGGCCGATTGGTCATTTCCCAAGGCAAACTGCTGATAACGGAAGAACACACAACTACGCCTGCGTAAAAAGCCGTCGGAACATTTTATTTCAGTGGCTCAACCTCTCAAAAAAGGGTACCTTCACACGCGTGAAGGTACCCTTTTTTGCTGAAGCAGGGGAAGTGGAAGGAAAGGAACGAAAAGAGTGCAATTCCAACGCCACACTGCCTGTTTTTATGATTCACGGCGGAGAGTTTAGATATTGTCTACATGAAATCAGACTGGCACAGTCAGCCAAAGTGCAATGTAACAAATTTCTGCCGGAAACAGAGGAAGTCGGGTAGGAGCAAACTTGCCGCATCTGCGACTACACATGGGGGCATGGCTGTCCCGGCGGTTGCTGGTGGGTAGCGTCGGATTTGTGTAGTGCCTGTGCCAGCAAAACATATCCAGGGGGAAAGTCATAAAAGGGAAAAGTGACAGCCAGTTAAACCCAGCTTAAGCAGAGCAAACCCCACACTCATGCAAATTGTGTGGATGTAGGGCCTAAAAAGGTGGCAAGTGTTGTAGGCCGCCTGCGACCCAGATGGCGTGATAAATGGCTAGTCGTGGTAATTCCCGCAGCGCTGGCATCTCTGGCGGAATTTGGGGGCACAATGTTGGCCACAATGTTCTGCTTCTTTTCCGGCTCATGGAATCTACATCTGCAGACACGGAAGCATTGACACCCGGTCACGCTTTCCGGAAATTCCTTTTTGCAATCCTCACGTCCCACTCATCGCTCGTCCTTTCCGGACAAATAGCTTTCGTCATACTCGCACGTTCATGAATCCGCTTGCATAATGTGAACTATCGCATATTTTATGCGATCATAATCTGCATAGAACTAGGAAGGTGTGTTATGAACAACCCAAATACAAATCCATTCACAATCCCCCCCGCTGTGCCCGGAATAGCCCTGCAACCAGGCGCCACACCGCCCGCATCCAATCAGAATCTCATGCAACCTGATCCCGCCATACAAGAACAGATGAGCAGTTTGTATCCCGAAATTTACCACGATATCAATCCGCTGATCATACAGGCAGCCGATCAGATATCCTCGTCTGGAACCATGCCGTCACCCGAAATGATCGATGCAGTTGTGGATAACATTATTAAAAACAGCGGCATGTGGTTCGAGGACGATGACGATGACGATGGATTTGATCGAAACATTGAGGTCGTGCCGGTTCAGTTCGGCTTTGGGCGCTCTCCCTACCGCAGGCGCAGGCGACGCTACCACAACCGCAATACCCTGCGCGACATCGTCCGCATCCTATTATTGCAACAGCTTTTTGGTGGCCAGCGTGGATATCCCTATCCCTGGTATTATTAAGGAAAAGGAGTACATATTATTATGATTACCGAAGAGCAATATGTTGTGCTTTCCCTGGAGCTGCACCTGTTTTTTGGGCGCATCATGAAAGAACACGCCCTGTTTTTGCAGGCGGGCTTCACACCGCGCGATGCCGAATTCTCCCGCATGGCATCACAGTTTCAATCTCTGTTTGAGGCGCAGCTGCAAAA
>CALCSA010000392.1 GCA_937894185.1 uncultured Clostridia bacterium
GGAAAAGGAGGCGTCTTTATGCATACCATTCAGGTAAAGGGAATGTCCTGCCAGCATTGCCGGGCGGCAGTGAAGGAAGCTTTGGAGGAACTGGGCCTGACAGAGGTGGAGGTTGATCTGGAAAGCGGGCGGGTCACCTATCGGGGCGAGGCCGAGGGGGAGGCCCTGCGGGCCGCGATTGACGATGCGGGCTTTGAACTGGAATAGCTGGAAAGAATAGGCGGCAAATAAGGCTGCCTTTTCTTAATTGTACCGGTGGGGAAAGCTTTTCGCCAATCTGTACAATACGGAAAGACATGTGTTATAATAGGCAGAACAGACTCCAAACAAGTGGTGGAGACCCGAAGGGAAAGGATACCTTTCAAACGTGGCGTGGGGGAATATTTGTGGATCAGCTGGGCTATACGGTGGATTTTTTAAACGTGGGCTTTGGGCTGTGCGTAATCGCCTACCCTACCCAAGACCGCTTTCCGGTGCTGGTGGTGGATGGCGGCTATGACCGGCCCCAACACAATACCGGCTGCACCCTGCCTTTGGAGGAGCATTTAAGCCGCCTTGGAGTAAAGGAAGTGGACCTGATGGTGTCCACCCACCCCCACCGGGATCACATCGGCGGCCTTGCCCGGGTGGTGGAACAACTCCCCGTCCGGCGGTTTCTCACAGGCCTTGCCACCCTTCCCTCCATCTCCCCGGGCAACGGGAATCAGGGGAATATGGCGGTTGCCCTTGAACTGCTCAGGGATATGCTGGAACGCCTGCATCGTCAACACGCCCACGTCATCGGGGTGACGGGGATCACCCGCATCCAATGTGGCAGAGCGGAGCTGACCATTACCACCCCCACTGAAGCCGCCATTACACGCCGGGACAAAGCTCTGGCCCAGTGCGGAAAAGCTCCCGATCCTGCCGCTTTCCGGGAGCTGAGCGGCACCCTCAACGAAACCAGCCTGCTGGTGAGCCTGACCGTCAACGGAGCGGGCTTTCTGCTGCCGGGGGACCGGAATCTCGCAGATCTGCTCCGTGCCGATCTGCCCCGTTGGGAACAGACCTTCCCTTCCTGCCAGATTTTACAGGTTCCCCATCACGGGGACCAGAACCACCTGTCCCGGGAGGCGGTACAGGTCATCGGCGCCAAAACAGGAGTGGTCAGCGCCGACATCCACGGCACCTACGGGTTACCCACCGCCGGGCTGGAGGAAGGCTTGACCGCTTGGGGGATGGAGAAAATCCTCTACACCACCGGATCTTTGGAAAAAGAAACGGCATCGGGAATCCGGTTCCTGGTCTCCGGCGACGGAGTTTTGGAGCAGCAGTGGATTCCCTGCAAACAACAAGAATAAACCGGAAAACCGGGTTCCCCTACATCTTACCCTGCCTTTGGGATAGAATGACGAGCCTGTGGGACAGGCTCCACACGGAAATGAGAGGTTGCATATGGCAGAGCGTCAGGCAATTCTGGATAGAATCCAACAGCTGCGAACAGATTTGAACGCATCCACTTTTCCCCGGGGGGAAGGGCTTCCCTGTGATTTGGATACTTTTATCCTGCTGTTGGGAGGGATTTCTTCCCTGCGAAAGGTTCCGGGTATGGAAGAGCACATGGGCTTTGCCCCGGATTTTCGCTGCTCTGACGAACAAGCCGGGCAGGTGCGAGGGCATCTGGAGGAGATGTTTGGCATCACCGACCGGGAAAGCCTCCTTGCCGCCTGCGACCGGCTGTTTTCCACCGGTTTGGAATACGCTCAGTTTTTAAGCTTTTGGGCGGAATTGCCCTCCTTTGAAGAAGGAGAGCTGAGCCCACAGGGTTTGGAGGTCTTTCGCGCCTGCAAGGATTACGCCGCCACCTTCCGGGATATAGTGGGGGAAAAGGGCTTTTACGCTTGGGATATTGGCGAGCGGATCGGCCTTTTGCGCACCGCCTGTGCTTGCGGCATCATCACCCAAGGGGAACTGCGGGCCATGGGCTGGGAGCTGGCTCGTCTGGCCACCGACGTCTACTCCTCCTGGCAGGAGTACGCCCTGAGCAGTCTGTGCGGGGCGGTCTACTTCCTGTTTGTCCAAAGCGGGCGGCAGGAGGGAGGCTTGCAGCACTTCTGCGAGGTGAACGACCACTGCATCCGCTACCTGTTCTTTGAAGATAGCTCTTGGACCCGGTTTAACTGGTATGCCTTCCCCCAAAAGCAGTTTGTCCTGCGTGAGGAGGACGTAAAGCCCCTACTCAGCGGCTGGGAAGGCCCCGTGGGCTGCATGGCCACCGACCGGATTATGGTGGAGGGCAAGCCGGTGGGTTATATGTACCGGGAGGAACCCGGCCCCGACCATGACGGGGATAGTGGCTGGCGGTTTTTTGCCGGGGATGAGGACGAGGAGTACCTGAGCAACCCGGAGCATATGGGAGTTTACTCCCTTAATGTGCTGTGCAACTACTCCCCCGATATTGAGGAGCATCTGACGGCTTCCTACGGAACGGCCTGCTTCCGGGGAGAGGACGGCAGCTTGCAGCGGGAAGAGCGGTAGCGATTCTCTCTGACGGGCAGCTTGATAGACGGTTCACTTAAAATTAGGAAAGCTTACGTTTTGTTCGCCTGTGGTGAACGTTGAAAGGCCCACAAGCAACCGAGGTTCGCCGCTTGGCAACTTGATGCATTGCGCAGGCCAAACTTAATTTTTGTTAAAATACATGAGTACTATCAATGGGAATAAGAAGGAGTCTTCCATGAAAAACGCCCGGCTAATTGTCGCGGAGGCATTGCTGAAACTGGAGCGGCGGGAGGCGTGGTCCAACCTCACTCTGGACCGCGCTCTGGAATATTATACCCTAAAGCCGGAGGAAGCAGCCTTGGCGGCAGCTCTTTTTTATGGCGTCATTGAGCGGCGCATCACCTTGGATGCCTG
>CALCSA010000393.1 GCA_937894185.1 uncultured Clostridia bacterium
CGGCGATTTCCCCAAGGCTCATCTGTTCCAACACCGCCTTGGGGGAGGAAATCTCCCCGATTTGGGGACTCAAAGCATAGTAGAGTAGGGTGGCGTTGTGGGCCAAAGCCGCGGCGTCCTCCAGAGAAAGGCCGCTGCGCATCAGCCCGGGGATGAGAGAGGGCGCCTGCCTTAGCACCGCCAGCTCCTGTGCAGCGCTCAGGGGCTTGAGAGAATACGGGGTGCTCATGACAGCTCCATCCTTCCCGCGGCCAAAATGCTCACCGATTCCAGCACTACGCTGCCCAGAGAGGCACTTTCGTCAATGTTGGACCATTCGCAGCCGGAGTAGATGACCCGGCGTCCCGGTTTGGCGATGACCACGTTGAAGCCGGAAAGGGCAAAGAAGTCGATGCCGTCAGAGGCGGCTTCCTCCAACAACTGAACCCGCTGCAACTCCAGCCGGTGGACGCAGCGCCCCGCCACAGTGCCTACCGGCTCCTTTTGGCCGAAGGCCTCCACCGGGCGGCTGTCCCGGGTGGAGCGGGCCCGGTAGCTTTGAGCCACCGCCAGCCGCCTGCCGTTGACCTCGATGGTGATATCCCCCGAGGTGGGAAATGTAATCATAGGGCAAAACCTCCCTTACACCCGAATCTGGGCGGTGATGTGAATGGTGCTGACCAGATGGGCCACCGTAAAGGCAAGGTCCACCTGACAGACGGTGGGGTCCCCTCCTGCCGGGCGAACCACCGGCGAAGAAAAATCCGTGATGATTCCGGCATCCCGTTTGGCGGCAAGCTCCACCGCCACCTGATCCCGCACGCTGCCCAGAGAGGATACCCCCGCGCCCTTTAGTCGGGCTTTGAGGCAGCTGCGGATATGGCGGATCACATCGTCTACAATCAGCACCGTGTTGAGGCTGCGCAGACAGTCGTCGGCTGCTCCGTTTTGGGCGGTGGCGGTGGTCATGGCCCGAACCAGTTCCACCCGGCTGCCCACCGTCTCAAAGACGCAGACTCCCGCCGCCAGCAGCTCCTGTACCAAAGCTTCCGGCAGGGAAGCCGCCTCTGCCAACAGGGGAAACTCTTCCCCGGAAAGATTGACAATGGGGCTGCCCGCCGTCAAAGTCCGGGACGCCAGACAGCACGCGCCGTACAGAGGACTTGGGGGAGCATCTTCGCCGGCCGACAGAGCCGGAGAGCAAAGGACCACCCGCTCGCAGCAGAGCCCGGCGGCAAGCTCCGCCGCCTCCTCTGGCAAAGCGGCGCAAAAGCCGATGCACTCCCTCATCTGCCGGGAAGCGTCTGTCACATATTCCCCCAGAGCCTCAAAGTCCTCGGGGGTTTGGCAGTCGCAGACCACCGCCCCCACATCCCCTTCCCCAAGGAGAGAAAGGGCCTGCCCGGCGGTTTCGCCGCAGGCAAGGTAGACCTTGCCCACCCCGCTTTCCAACAGAAGCCGCAGGCACTCCCGGGGGATGCCCTCCCACTCCGCCGCCTGAGCGGGGGAAGTCACAAGGGTGAGGCTTTCCTCCCTGCCGGGCAGCACCAGAGCGCAGTCCCGCAGGGCGGTGGCGGCACAGCTCCCCGTCACCTGATACCGGGAGTAGACCCCCGGGCGTAGATTTTGCATCACATTAGACATGCAGTTCACTCCTCACCTGATAATCGAGAATTTCCGTCTCGGTTTCCCGTCCGGTAAAGGCGGCCCGCAAGGCGGCCCGGGCGGTGAGGCGGCTGGCTGCCGCGGCACTTTCGTACTTGACGGCCTCGCACCAGATGCGCAGCAGGCCGAATCCCGTGGCCCGGGCGGTGAGGGCGGCGCAAACCTCCTCGTAAAGGCGGTGGCAGCCGGAACCGTCGCTTCCCGGAAGATAAAGGTCCAGCCGCAGGGTGAGGATGGCGGTGCTGCCGTACAGGGCGGTCACCTGCCCGGTTGGGGAGGATGGGTCCCGGCCCAGATAGCTGTCCAGCCCGGCAGGGGAAAGATCCACCCCATCCAGCCCCACCACCAGAGTGGGCCCCTTGAGGGGAAAGGCACGCTCCTTGGGATATTCCCAGAGAATCTGCGCCTCCCCCAGACCGGTCCAGCCTGCCAGATGCCGGGCAACGGTCTCTTTCACCAAAGTCATGGCGCCACCTCCCATCGTTGCAGGGACGCCCAGATGTAAAGGGGCGCCCCTTTGAATCCCCGGGCTTCCACCTGTAGCACCCGGTAGAGAAAACCTCCGGCCCGGATACGGTCTTCCGCCTTGAGATGGCGGGCGGCGCTGTCCGCCGGCGCGTAGAGGACCGCCTGCCCGCTTCTGCCTGCCCCCAAGGGGGAGGAATCCTCCCCCTGAAGCTTGAGCGCAGGCTGAACGCTGGCGGGAAAGGCAACCTCCCCCTGTGGGGAAAGGAGATAAGCTGTTTCCCCCAACCGGTGGAGAGCGGCCTTAATCCCGGCGCCGGTCACAGCGATTTCCCCAAAGGGGCAACCTGACCGAAGACAAAGGGAGGCTCCAGCAGGTCGGTGACCAGCGCCTGAAAGTGGCCGCGCAGCTCGGCGGTTCCGGTCTTGCCCTCGCCGAAGGAGTTCCTCACTGTAATGTCCCCCACCTTGATTTCCTCGGCGGCGGAAGCGCCCCCCATCACATCCAGCCAGTCGCAGTAGGCGTATCCGGCAGCGGCGGTGTAAAGGCGCTCCAAGTCCTCTTCCTTGATCCCCGGCTTTGCCTTGCGGGAAAGCAGGGCGGTGGCTGCGTCACAAAAGGGACGGTACCGCAGGGCGGAATGTTCTTCCAGATCGGCAAAGAGGATGAAGAGCTGAAACACCCTGTCTTTGTCCAGCATAGAATCCCTCCCTTTAAACGGTGGCCAGCACCTTGACCGCGGCAGGGAACAGCTTGGTAAAGCCGCAGATGGAGGTGACCGCCGCCCGCTCCAGCTGGGAATCGATGAGCTTGTCGTACTCCACCTGCACGCCCCCGGCGCTGACCATTTCCAGAGCAAAGCGCTTGTCCAGAGCAATGATCTTGCCGTCGGGCACGGTGGAAGTCTTGATCAGCTTGGCTCCCAAAGGAGTGACGCTGCCCCCTTCCTTGGCAAAACCCAAGCCGGTGGCAGGATCCCGCAGTTCGGGAATGCCCAGAATCTGGGCAGCAGTGGTGGGGGCGGCCAGCAACACGTTCATCTCAAAATCCTCAAACTTGCCCCAGAGAGTCAGCAGGTCGGCGTAGGCCAAAGTGCTGCCGCTTTGGGAAATGCTCTCGGCGGCGGTGTCCCCGCTGCCCATCAGGACATCCATGGCGTCCTTCAGCTGGGCCTTGGCGATGTAGGCCCCAATCTGCCGCAACGCCACGGTAAAAACATCCAGCCGCTGGAACTTGATGGCCTCGTAGGAAGCCCGCAGCAGACGGCCCCGCTTTTTCAAAGTGACCAGAGTCTCGTTGAGGGTGATGTCGGTGATGGGGATGTCCTCTTCCTCTCCAATGGTGTCGCCGTAGTTTGAGCCGGACGGGTCGGCGATATCGGTGGTGATGGAGCGGTAATCCATGGAGTTGATCTCGGTTTTAGCGCCGACGATTTCGGCGAGGATGCTCTCTTCCTGAGCGCCCTGAGCCACCGCCCGGGAGACGTATTCGGGGAAGAGGGCAGCGGAATCGGCGGTGGAAAAGAACTTGGCAATGGGGGAACTGCCGGGCCCGCTCACCTTGATGTCAAACCGCTTGAGCTGCCGCTGAAAGGCGTCCAGCCCGGCAAGGTCGGTACCCCGGTAGTGCAGGGAAGGATCCAACTGCTCCAGCGCCGCCAAAAAGCCGCCGGCGTTTTTGTAAAGGCTTTTATCGACCCGGATGTTTTGATACTGCATCGTATTACCTCCAACTGTAAAATGTAAGGGAAGAATTATTCAATCGGCTAGATCACAAAAGGGTTTTCCTGCTTGCCATCTTGATCTTCGGGCTGGGGGCAAAGCTGGGGCATGGGAGGGAACCGCCCCGCCGCCGCCCGGCTCAAGGATTTTTGCAGTTGATCCAATTGGGAAAGCTCCAGCTTTGCGGCGATCTCTCCCGCCAGAGCCGGGGTGATTTCCGGCCGGGTGAGGGCCAACAGCTTGACCACCTCTCCCTTGAGACGGGAAAGATACTCCTCTCCCGCCCGGGCCTTTTCCTCCAGAGCCCGGTAGCGGGATTTCAGCTCTCCAAGATCCCCGGGAGTGAGAGAGACATCGCCGGTGCTCTGCCAGAGCTTTTCCAAATCCACGTGGGAGCAGGCGGCCTGCTTGGTCACCCCTGCGTTTTTCTGGGCGGGGACTGCCACAAAGCTCCACTCGTAGGCGTCGGTAGGCTCCTCCAGCCGGTGATGGCAAAGGCTTTCTCCATAGCGCGCCCCCTTTTGATGAGCGCAAGGCTTCTGCTTCCAATCGGCGCCGCAGATGGAGCAGGTGATCTTGGCCACGGCGCAGCCCACGCTGACTTCCTTTTTAATACCGCCGTCAATTTCCAGAATCAAGTCCTTGTTTTTGTCGCTGCGGACCATGTAGGCCCAGGCCCGAAGCTGACAGCGGGGCTCTGCTTCCACCTGCCCGGGCAGTTCCTCCACCTGAGCGTCAAAAATCCGGGCGCTTTGGTTCTGGCTGACGGGACTGTGGTCGAAGATGCCGGTTTTGCCCAAAAACAGCTTGGCCAGCACATCGAGAGAAGCCCGGGGAAACCGCTCCCCATCCCGGTCAATCTCGTTGTCGCAGAGGATGAGGGAAAAGACAAACACCTCCTCCCGCTCAAAAGCCCGGCGGGTGTACCGGTTGATCTG
>CALCSA010000394.1 GCA_937894185.1 uncultured Clostridia bacterium
TTGATACAAATCCTCATCTTTTTGCCGGCCCCAAGGGCGGGGAGAGCATTTTGGATGTTTACACCCGCATGGTAAGGGGTATCGGCAACATCGCCCAGCGCCACCCCAATCAGTCGGTGGTGGTGGTCAGCCATGGCTGTGCCATCCGCAGCTACCTCTGCTTTGTCCGGGCCTACCCTCTGGAACAAATGGGCGGGACCGAATGGGGCCAGAACACCGGAGTCAACCATATCGTCTATTACCGGGACAAGGTGTTCCTGTATCGGGTCAACGATGTCAGCCATCTGCCCCCCAGTCTTATGGCAGACGGAGGCAAGGTATGATTATCCTCGCTGTGGATTTGGGGGACGCCCGCACCGGGCTTGCCCTTTGCGACGCCGGGGAGATGCTGGCCTATCCCGCCGGGGTGATTCACGAAAAACGCCGCCCCGTCATTCTGGAAAAGGTGGCCGGGGCGGCCCGGGAACACAGGGCGGAAACGGTAATTGTAGGGTACCCCAAAAACCGGGACAATACCCTTGGGGAGCGGGCCAGAATCAGCGAGGAGTTTGCCGGGGAGCTGGCAAACCTGCTGGATGTCCCCGTCCAGCTTTGGGATGAGCGGGGAACCACACTGGCAGCTCATGTGGCCCTCAACGCCGGAACCACCAAGGGCCGCAAGAAGCGTCAGGTGGTGGACGCCGTAGCCGCCACCATCCTGCTGGAAAGCTATCTGGCCTTTCGCAAAAACGGCTGACCGGGCAAAGAAGCTGCCTTCTCCGCCCGGCCTGGTCTTTAAACCTGCTTTGGAAGATCAAACTGGATCAGTTTCAACGCGGAGGAGGAAGAAATGCCGACGCATCCTGACCGGTAATACCAAAGAAAACCGCAGCATTCACGCCGTATTGAACCCGGGTGGAGGTTTGTAGACGCCCTCTCATCCCAAGTAATCCGCCTCCCCTGCATTACAGCAGGGTGGCGATCATCAGCATCTCCTCAATTTTGTTGTAGATTTTATCCAGTTGGTCCAGTCCCAGAGGATTCTTCCCCAGCCCCACCTCGATGGTAAAGCCGGGACGGCGCAGCTTCTCGATAAACCAATCCTTTAACCCGCCGTGGGAGGCCATTTCCGCCGGCTTGGCAAGGGCATAGCCGCTGGAAGAAGCCAGAATTTGAGCCATCATCTTGCTGCGGGCCGGGGTATGGCATCCGTAATACCAGTAGATTTCCTCCCCTTGGGAATGGAGGGAGTAAAGGCTGCGGGGCTGGTAGGTCATGCAAAAGGTGGTAATGGCAATGGTTTCCGGCTCGCTGTGGGGATGAACCCCTCCAAAGCGGGTGGGCCCTGGCATGGTGATTCCGCTGTTTACCTCCATCTCCTTGACGATGCACCAGCCGGCGTCAAAGTTGTGGTTCAAGTCCACCCCGTTGGCGTTGGCCTGCCATACCAGCCGGGGGTCCTCCTCCCCCGCCAGCCCCCGAATGAAACTCGCGCGCTCACCCGCTCCCTCGCTGCCCCGCAGGGCAATTTCCACCCCGTCAGGATTGAGGCAGGGCACAATCACCAGAGAACGGCTGCAAAGAGCCCGCCCCACATCAATATCCGATACTTTTCCTCCGGTTTCCAGAGCCTCCAGCATCCGCTGGCAAAACCGAATGAGCAGCATGCTGGTAAGCCATTCCAAGCCGTGGGTAGCTCCCACAAACAGGGTGGCCCCGGTGGGGTTGCCGATGCACAGGGCGTTAATTTCCCGCCCCTGCACACTTTTGCCAATGGGAAATACTTTGAGACAGCGGTAATGTTCCCGCAGCAACCGGATTGCCTCCTGCACCCGTTCGTAGGTGGGGGGCTGCGTGTAAAAATTCTGCAACATTATAAAACCTCCAGCCCGGAATCGTTCCGTGACACTACTACAGGAATATGCGGGCGACAGGTTGTATCATCCATCGGGATTGCAACGGGACAACATAAACCGGCAGTTTTTTATCAAATTTTACGCAGGCTCTTGTCTGCGGACAAAGGTTGTGGCAATATGAGTACGGAAAAACCTCTTTCCCGAAACACCATCTACAACGGAAAAATCCTCAAGCTGCATCTGGATCAGGTGGAGATTGAAGGCGGAAAGGCCACCTCCCGGGAGGTGGTGGAGCATGGGGGCGGCGTTGCCATTTTGGCCAGTGCCGACGGGGAAAATCTTTTGCTGGTGCGGCAATACCGCCACGCTGCCGGGCAGGAGCTGCTGGAGCTTCCCGCCGGAAAGCTGGAGCCGGGGGAGGACCCCGCCGCCTGTGCCCTGCGGGAGCTGGAGGAGGAAACCGGCTACCGGGCGGGGCGGGTCTGGGAGCTGGGCCACTTTTACGCCTCCCCGGGGTACACCTCGGAGCTTCTCTACCTTTACGCCGCCGAGGGGCTGCTTCCCACCGCCCAGCATCTGGATGAGGACGAGGTGCTCAGTGTGGTCACCCTGCCCATCACCGACGCCATGGCTGCCTGCCGGGATGGCCGCATCCAAGATGCCAAAACCGCTCTGGCCATCTATCTATGGCTGGAAGAACGCCACTGACAGAGATCCTCTCTTTCCCATCTGGAATAACGAAATTCTAAATTGCATTGCAAGGGACAGCATCCCCACCGGGGAGTATTTGCTCCCGCCTGTGTCACAGGTTTTGTGGCGGCCACAGCCGTGAATTTCTTTTCCCGCTTGGTGGTTGCCGCCCCTTTAGGAGGTGATTATAATCCGGCGTTTGATTGCGCTGCTGCTTTTGCTGTGGATTGCCCTGCTCAGCGGCTGTTCCGACAGCGGTTCCTTTGTTCTGCGGATGGATTTGCAGGGCCCCGTCCACAATCTGGACCCCCAGTTTGCCACCGAGGATGCCGCCCGGATGATCCTTCTCAATCTGGGGGAGGGCCTGATGATCCGGGATGGGGAAGGCTTAAGTTTGGGGGTAGCCCTGAGCTGCACCCTCTCGGAAGACGGCCTGACCTACGAGTTCCTGCTGCGGGAGGACGCCTGCTGGCAGGACGGGCAGCCGGTGCTGGCATCCCAGTTTGTCTATGCCTTTCAGCGGATGTTTGCTCCCGGAGCCGCCTCCCCCAACGCCCAGCAGTTTCGAATTCTGGAGGGAGCCGAGGCCATCCTTTCGGGGCAGGGCACTTTACAGGATTTAGGAGTCACCGCCACCGACCAAAGCCGGGTGGTCTTTCGTCTGGCTCAGTCTTCCCCCGCTTTTTTGGAGCTGCTGGCCATCCCTTCCGCCCTGCCCTGCCGGGAGGACTTCTTTACCCAAAGCCGGGGCCGGTACGGGCTGGAACGCAGTCAGGTGCTGTCCAACGGCCCCTTTGTTCTCTCTCGCTGGGATAACGAAGGCTCCATCCGGCTGGAGCGGAACGATGCCTATGTCTCCCCCCGGGGCCTTGCAAAACCGGAACGGATTGTGCTGTATATTGGCCGGGATGACCCGGTGGCCCAATATTTAAATGGCAAAAGCGATTTGCTTTGGGTATTACCACACCAGCGGCAACAGGTGGAGGGCAAAGGGGAGCTGACGGAGTGGGAAAACCGGGTGTGGTGCATCCTCTTTAACCAAAATTCCTCCCTGTGGGAAAACCCCCTCCTGCGCCAGAGCCTTGCCTGCACCATCGACTCCTCCTTGTACCAAACCGCTCTGAATCCGGGGCTGCGCTCTACCGGGCTGCTGATTCCCCCTACCCCCTTGTGGGGGGGATCCGTTCAGCGCCAGCCCTCCCAGTCCTCCGGTCCCATTGCCTTTGATCCCCGGCAGGGAAAACGCCTGCTCACACTGGGGTTGGAGGCCCAGGGGGTGGAGCGGATTCCCTCCACGGCATTGCAGGCTCCCGAGGAGTTTCGGGACGCTTTAAACACCATTACACAGGGCTGGCAGCAGCACCTCAACCTTTCCATCTACCCGGAGCCTGCCTCCTTGAGCAGCCTGACCCAGCGGCTGGAATCGGGAGAATTCCAATTAATGCTGTACCCCTTTACCTTGGATACCGGGCCCGACTCCCTGCTGGACCGCTTTTCGTCGGCCAGCCGGGTAAACTTCAGCGGTTACCACAGTCCCCGGTTTGACGAAGCCTTGAAGGCAGCCCGCACCCAAGCCAACCCTTCCAAGGCATGGGATGCCTACGCCGCAGCCGAGGAAATCCTCCTCCGGGATGTAGTGGTCATCCCCCTGTTTTGGGAAACCACCGCCTACCTCACCGCCCCCAAGATTTCCGGCATTCAGGTCACACCCGCAGGAACCGTTCTCTTTCACAGTGCCTCCAAGGCCGGATAACAATCACATACTGCAAGCAAAAAAGCGACCTGTGAAAGGTCGCTTTTCTTATAATTTCACAAGGGATTGTTCAAACCTCTTGAATCCCGGCGCAGGTGTGATAGACAAACCACAGGGCGTACACTCCGGTCAAAAAGAGGAAGATGCTTTCCCAAAAACCCAATAGGGGGACGGGAGCCTTCGCGGTTCTGTGGATGATCATCCAAATCCAGTTGGGCACCGCCACCAAAAAACCGCAAAGGGAGGCACAAAGTCCCGCGGGAATCACATAGTTGCGGCCATCCTTCCGGGCCAGACCACTGAGAGTGCGGGCATGTCCCACCAAAAAAACGGCGGCAAACAGCATGAACAGCACCGTCAGCAGATGGTCGGAGGAGGTGGTGAGGGTGGTGTAAGAATTAAAGCGGCAGACCAAGGTCACCAGCATCCAGATGCCGGGCACCAGTACCAGCAGGCCCCCCCGCATCCGGCCAAAACGCAGCCCCTGTATCCCCGATGCCAGAAAGGCGATGGAGGCGGCCACCCCCAAAACCCCGCAGATAATGGCGGAAAGGCGGCTGATTCGGACAGGGTTGCTGTATCCAAAGGGCAGCAGGTTGAGGCTTTCGGCGGTGTGCAGCAGGATGGAGATGGCCAGCAGGATCGCCGGAATCCCAATCCTGCGCTGGCTGCGCAGCACCGGATAGTCTCCGCCGGTTCGGCGAAGGAGGTACAGCAAAAAAAGTGACACGATACAAAGGCCCAGCACTGTGTGAAAGACCGCTACCCCAAGGGGGCTTCCGGTGTAGAAGCCGGTGGAGTGATCCATGTGCAGTAGTTTGAGCCGCATTCGTATCCCACCGCAGATCACAAGGGCACCCCAATATAGGGCAAAGAAGGGGAAAAAAGCGGAGCGTTTCAACAGCAGGACCTCCGGTGAGTGTAATCAGAAACAGACTTTCACCAGTATAGCACGTTCCCCGGGCAGGGTGCAAGGGGAATCAGTCCCCGTCTTTCCGGTCGGAACCGGCTGCCTGCAGGGACGCCATGGCCAAACAGCTCTGCCCCAGCGCTAACAGCATAATCCCCTCCCCCATTGCTATGCGCTGCATCAAACCCAGCACAAAGGTGGCGATTCCGGTGGCCAGTGCAACCGCCCGCAAAATAATGACGATTAAATGTTTCATTGCGACTCCTTGAGGTGACGGTCATAGCCCGCCATTGAATGTATGATCCTTTTCAGTCTATCATAATCCCTGTGCTCTGCCAACTTTGTCCAAAAAAGTCCTGCCGCTTATCTTTTAGCAGGAAATTTTAGGTGTTTGTGATTCTCATATTATATGTTAACTTTTTTCATTAAAATTTCCATGCCGAGCAAGAGTGTTGGGATGTTTTTTCCCTGTCGAGATATAATTTAGTCTGGAATTTCCTCTGGTTAAAAAAATAACAATCTTTCTGGTAAGATGAAGCAATTTTATGTTTTTTAGGGGGTATCTGCTCTATGCTCTGGGAACCCCTTCGGTTCTTTTCGCAGGGGTTGAAGCCTGCCTACACGCAGATAACCTTGACGCCTTGTTCGCGAAACGCTGCCACCTGTGGATCGCTTTGGGGTGCATCGGTGACCAGAACCGAAATCTTTTCTACCGGCACACACTTTTTGTAAGAAACAGCTCCCAGCTTACTACGGTCAACCATGATCACCAGCTCTTTGGCGTTGCGTACAAAGGAGCGCTTGACCAGAATCTCATCGGTTTCGGTATCGGTCAAACCCATCTGGGCTTCGACGCACAGATCGGATAAAAACACCTTATCATACACAAAACTGTCGATGACGCTGCAAGTAAAGGATCCCACACAGGAAAGGGTTTTGCTGCGCAACGCGCCCCCGGCACAGACGATTTCCATACCCTCTCCAATGCCGAGGAGCGATGGGATCAATAGGCTGTTGGTCACCACCGTAAGCCCCCGTTTGGAGGATAGCAGCCTGCTGAGTTCCAAGGACGAGACGCTGGCATCCAGCCCTACCACCTGCCCCGGTTCAATCAGGGATACGGCAGCTCTGGCAATGATCATCTGCTCCCGCCGATTGGCTGTTTTGCGTTTAAGGTGCTCCAGATCCTCCGCCAGGCGGTCCCGCAGACCTACGATGCCGCTTCCCAGCCGTTCTACCGCCAAATTTTCTTCCAATCGCTCCACGTCTCTGCGCACTGTCATGGTAGAAACGTTTAGTTGCCCGGCCAACGCCTCGATGGACATTTGCCCCTTTAGCGCCAGCAGCTCCAGGAGCTGCGCACGTCTTTTTTCTACATTCTGCCTGGAATTTCTGGGCACTGTTTCCCCTCCTTTTATGTTTACTGTTTTCGTATTCATTCGAATTATAGCATATTTACGACAAATGTCAATGTGCAGGAACCAATTCATTTTTAAAATGTAATGGACTTATTGCAGCATACAAACTTTCCTGTTTTCGGGAGGATATTCCGGGCGATTACAAGGGGGACATTCTGTTTTGGGCATAAAAAAAGCCGCCTGACGGCGGCTTTTTGGTAAGACAAAAAGCAAACTTATTTGAGTTCGACCTTTGCGCCGGCTTCTTGCAGCTGCTTCTGCAGAGCTTCGGCGTCATCTTTGCCCAGGCCTTCTTTAACAGGCTTCGGAGCAGTGTCAACCAGCTCTTTGGCTTCTTTGAGGCCAAGACCGGTGATCTCTTTCACCAGCTTGATCACGCCCATCTTGCTTTGGCCAGCTTCGACCAGGATGACGTCAAACTCGGACTTCTCATCTTCAGCGGGAGCAGCGGCAGCGGCAGGAGCGGCAGCCATAGCAACAGGAGCAGCGGCGGAAACGCCGAATTCCTCTTCCAGAGCCTTTACCAGCTCGGAGAGCTCCAGAACAGTCAGAGCCTTTACGTCTTCAATCAATTTAAGAACCTTATCGGATGCCATAACAGTAAACCTCCATCATCTTGTTTGTTGTAAACGTTAAATCCTTTTGGATTACGCGGATTTTTCCGCGATTTGGTTGAGAGCGATAACCAGCCCCCGGATGTTTGCGTTGAGCACGTTGACGAACCCGGAAATGGGAGCGTTGAGACCCCGGAGAGTCATGGCTACCAGTTCCTCTCTGGACGGCAGCTTGGAAAGCTGAGAAACTCC
This sequence comes from uncultured Clostridia bacterium, assembly GCA_937894185.1. Classification (GTDB taxonomy): domain Bacteria; phylum Bacillota; class Clostridia; order Oscillospirales; family Ruminococcaceae; genus WRAV01. The sequence continues at coordinate 7,413 of CALCSA010000394.1, forward strand.
GTTGGCGTCCAGCAGATTTCCTTCTACAAAGCCGGCCTTAATGGTAAAGGC
>CALCSA010000395.1 GCA_937894185.1 uncultured Clostridia bacterium
GGATGGAAGTGAGGCCGGGGTTGGATGTTTTCCACCGTCAGCTCCTCTCCCGCTTCGTAGCAGGCAATGGTTTTGTGCTCGGCTCCGTGGTATTCAAAAACCCGGCGAATATCCGGCATCTTGGAAACTAAGGCTAAATAAGCGACAAAAACGCCGATTTTGGTCAGGCCTTCCAGCAGAGATTTGCCCATGGAAGTGATCTCTATCAGTTTGCCCAAAAGGCTGATTAAAAAAGCGGGCAGGGCGGTAAACAGCAGAATCGCCAGCCCCACACCCATCACCAAAGCGAACACCGACACTACTGTGGAAAGGTTCTTGCCCAGCCGGGCCGCCAGCCACCGCTCAAACTTGGAGGGTTCCTCTTCCTCCAGCCCGGATTTGGTGGCGGAACGCATCAGGCACTTGTAGCCAAAGAGCAAAGATTCCACCATATTAAAAACTCCACGTATAAACGGAGCCTTTTTATACCATTTCTTCCCAGACGCTGTCTCCCATGTCTCTACATCCATCTCGCCGTTGGGCAGGCGCACTGCCATGGCCGAAAGGGCGGGGCCCCGCATCATGACCCCCTCAATGAGGGCTTGCCCCCCAATAGAGGTTCTTATGTTTTTCTGATTCAATACCGGCTCCAATCCTTGCTTGTGTGCAACTGTATTTCTGTTTTGTTTGTTCCGGGCTGTTTGCTGCTTAAAGTGTTCCCTCACCGGCATCATCAATTTCCGCCAGCTCATCCTGCTTTTTCATAATAGGCAGGGTGATGGTAACCGCCGTTCCTTCCCCGTAACGGGAATCCTCCTCCAAGGTACCGTTGTGGCGGGTGATAATCTCATCCGCCACCGCCAGCCCGATTCCGGAGCCCCGGCGAGTAGAGTTTGCCTTGAAGAATTTGGTTTTGATTTTATCCAGATCATCCTCCCGGATGCCGATTCCCGTATCGGTGACGGTGATGATCAGCTTGCCCGATAAAATTTTGGCGCTGACCGTGACGGTTCCGCCGTGGTCGGAATATTTGATGGCGTTGTCGATGACATTGACAAACACCTGACGGATTTTGTTTTTATCCCCCCGAATGGGAGCGTAGATGTCCCCTTCCTCGTAGACCAGAGTGATGCCGTCTCTTTTGGCCCGCTCGGTGTACATGATCACCGCTTCGGAAAGCTCGGCCACCGGGTCCATCCGGCTTAAAATCAGCTTGAGGCGGCCGCTCTGCATCCGGGAAAAGTCCAGCAGCTCCTCCACCATGGAGCTGAGGCGGTCAGTCTCGCTGATGATCACCTTCATCCCCTTTTGCAGAGTCTCCTTGTCCTCCCCCTCGTCGGAAAGAATGGTTTCTCCCCAGCCCTGAATGGCGGTCAGGGGGGTGCGCAGCTCGTGGGACACCGAGGAGATGAAGTC
>CALCSA010000396.1 GCA_937894185.1 uncultured Clostridia bacterium
GCTGAAGAACCTGAACCTCACCATTGAGGATGGGGAGTTTATGACTCTGCTGGGGCCTTCCGGCTGCGGTAAGACCACCACCCTGCGGGTGGTCTCAGGGCTGGAAAAACCCCAGAATGGAACCTTACATATGGATGGGGAGCTAATGGTCAACGCAAAGGAACTTTATTTTGCGCCTCCTGCCAAACGAATGCTCAATCTGGTCTTTCAGAGCTACGCGCTTTGGCCGCACATGACGGTGTTCCATAATGTGGCCTTTGGGCTTTCCATCAAAAAGGTGCCCAAGGATGAGATTAAAACCCGGGTGGAAAACGCTCTGAGCCGGATGCAGATTCTGGAGTATCGGGACCGGTATCCTTCCGAACTTTCCGGGGGGCAGCAGCAACGGGTGGCCATTGCCCGAGCCATTGTCTCGGAGCCCAAGGTTCTGTTGCTGGATGAGCCCCTCTCCAACCTGGACGCCAAACTGCGCATCGACATGCGCTCCGAGCTCAAGCGGCTTCATGAGGAGTTGGGAACCACCGTCATCTATGTCACCCATGATCAGATTGAAGCTCTCACCATGTCCACCAAGGTGGCGGTCTTTTTTGAAGGGGAGCTGGCGCAGGTGGACACCCCTCTCAACGTCTACCAGAACCCTGCCGATCTGCGGGTGGCGGACTTTATCGGCAACCCCTCCATCAACTTTGTCCAGGCCAAGGCCCGGCTGGAAGGGGATACCCTCCATATTGAATCCGATGTGGGCAACTTTGCTTTTGGACGCGACTACTTTACCGAAAATGAGTTTCCTCAAAGCGGGGAGTTTGACTGTGTGATGGGGATTCGCCCCGAGCAGATTTATCTGCGGTCCAACCCGTGGCAGGACGCCAAGGAGGCAGCGGTCTACGCCAGCCAGCCGGCCGGGTCCGAAACGCTGGTGCAAATTCAGATGGAAGGCACCCGTCTGCTGGTCAAACAGGTGGGGGTGCGCAACTACCAGACCAACCAATCGGTTTACGCCACTATATTGGAAAACATGATCACCGTTTACAACAAAGAGACCGGCAAGCTGATCAAAATTGCCGTGGACCTGGATATTGAGGCTGTGGAGTTGGAGGCTCAAAAGGCATCCGGCACCTTGTAATAGAAGATAAGGAGGATTATTATGAAGCTGAAACAAACCATCGCTTTTACCCTGATTGTCTGCTTTGCCCTGCTGGCCGCCGGTTGCGGCAGCAATTCCGGCACAGCCCCGGCGGCCAGCTCCTCACCCCAGGCGGCCCCTTCTCAGGCGGCTTCTTCCACCCCGCAGTCCATGTCCAAGGCGGAACCCGTTCCCGATGCGGGCAGCTGGGCCGAAATCCACAAGATGAACGACGGTTCCGAAACAGCCGAGGAACTGTACGAAAAAGCCAAAGAAGAAGGCACCGTGGTGCTCTACTCCATCTCCAGCCGCTGCGTCAAGGTGAAGGAAAGCTTTGAGGCCCAGTATCCCGGCGTGGTAGTGGACACCTACGACCTGCGCACCAACGAGCTGCTGGAAAAGGTCACCCGGGAATATGAGTCGGGCATCCGCAATGCCGATGTCATTCACTCCAAGGATCAGGACGGCGCTCTCTACGTGGAAAAGGTAACCAGCGGCATTCTCCACAACTACCGCCCCGACGATATCATCGCCACCATCGACAACAAAGATTACCTCAAATTTGCCATGCCCCTTTACGTCGAACTGGATCAGTGGTTCTATAACGCCGAGTTTTACGATGCTCCCCCTGTGGACAGCTGGTGGGACCTGACCCGTCCCGAGTGGAAGGGCAAGATCATCCTCAACGACCCCCTGCAGAATCAGAACGTGATGTGCATCTTCACCGCCTTTACACAGAATCCCCAGCTGGTGGCCGACGATTACAAGCGGGAATTTGGCGAGGACATTGTCCTGTCCGAGGGAGTCCCCTCCGCCGCCCATGAGCTCTTTAAGCGGTTGATGGACAACGCTCCCATGTTCACCACCTCCTCCGACGAGGTTTGCGAGGCTGTGGGAACCCCCGGTCAGACTGATCCTCCTATCGGCTATGCGGCCTCCACCAAACTGCGGAAAAACGAGAGCGACGGCTGGGTGCTGGCTCCCATCAACATGCTGCCTGCCACCGGTATTCCCGCTCAGAACAACCT
>CALCSA010000397.1 GCA_937894185.1 uncultured Clostridia bacterium
TTGTCGGCTTCGGTAAACCGCTGACAGTTGACAATGCGGTAGGGGTTTACCACCATGGAAAAATCGTGGAACCGATTGGAAGTCAAGAATCCAATATCTAAGGCGGGGATGAACAGCTGCTTCAGCTTGTCGAAGGGGCCGAGGGGACAGTAGCAGGAGATGACATCAAACCCTGCGGCCAATGCTTTGGAGCGGAGATAGCAGAGCATCAGGCGCGAAACAGCGCCGTACTCGTCATTGATCAAAAAGAGGCGCTTGGCCAGAAGCTTGGCGGTGTCGGTATACTGGACCACTCCCTGATCGGTGACGGCGGTGAGGAACCGAACCTTTTCCTTGCCGGTGCCGGAGCATTTTCGGCCCAGCTCCCGCTCGGAAAGGCGGCTTAAATAGCCGTTGAGCTTGGGGGTATCCACACAGCTTAAGGCAGTGCGGTAGCTGTCCCCCATCAGGGACCCGGCGGCAGACAGAAAGCGGCAACAGTATTCGTGGCATTTGGTGGTGCGGTTGGAAAGAAGCACGATGTCTTCCCGGTTTTCGTACAGAGCATCGTTATCCCAGCAGGAGGTGAGATCTACCAAAGATTCCACCGCCCCGGGATATTTGGGTTCCAATGCGTGGGGAGGGGTTCCATCGGCAATGGCAAAGCCCTTGGAGGGAACGATCAGCCCGTCCAGACTGTCCACACTGGAAGAACAGTGGATATATTCTATATCGGGGCAGCCGTCATCCAACTCCTGAGCCACCGCCTTCATCAAGGTCGATTTTCCGCTGCCGGGGCCACCTTTGATTATGTAGGTGCGCATTCCCGACTGAGGATCGGTCAACTGGTCATATCTCGAAACAAACCCCTGGGGCGTATTCGCTCCCAGAAGAAAACGCAATCTTTTTTCTTCGGGTTTCATGCAATGGGCCTCCTTCTTCATTGTAAGGGGAAGGCCAGAGGCGCCCAAAGCGCTCTCTGAATACCCCGGATTTGGGGCGCTGTTTTCCACCTATTGCATGGTATTCTAAAAGCCTGAAAATGGTGAGGAAAAAGTAAAGCGGCCCCCGGCCCTTCTCCTGACGGAGATACCAAAAAAAGCTTTCCCTCATGGTGGGGGAAAGCTTTTTTGTCTTATCCAGTCCGCTCCTGAAAGTACATCTCCGGCCCAAAAACAACTCGCTTCGTATTCAGGTTTTCGGCCAACGCCCTATGATACTCCAAGGGATAGGAACCGTTTTCCGGGTGGAGATACAGGTCCCGCAGCGCAATTCCCTCCAGACTGTTCAGGGTCTCGTCCCGGCAGGCCTGATAATCCAGATACAGGTCGATGGGAACTCCTTGAAAGGTTGAAAGGTTGGAAAAATCCCGAATGCGGCCGTTGTTGATGTACTGAACACCGGGAAAGTTTTTTGCGTTAATCAGAGCGGTGTCGGTTCGGGTAGACATGATATAAAGCCGTTTGACATGTTGGCAGTTGGCAAATCCCCCCACAGCGGTGGACCAAGAGGAGAGCCGCAGGGCCTCTGCATTGACCCCCTGCAGGTCCACCACATCGGCCACCGGGTCGTAGAGAAGCAGTTCTCCCGTCTTGCCTACCGTAAGAGTGCGGAAGGTTTCGTCATCCGCGGAGTAGAGCACAAGCTTTTCCAGATTGTTCATCTGCTGAAAGACGCTGTAATCCGTAAGACGGCAGACCACCAATGCATAACTTAGATTGGGCATCAGCTCCAGCAGGGAGGCATCCAAAGCAAAGGCAGGATCCTCCATGGAGCCGTAATCTATGACGTTATAGTCAATTTCTATAGCGCCGTCGTATTGCTCCAGGTCGTACAGGGTGATCTCCCGGGGGCTTTCTATCAACCGGGTGGACATCAGAACCTTCCAGACATAGTTTACCAGCCGCTCATCATAGCGGGAAACATCCAGAAGCTCGCTGGCTTCCAATTGGGGAGCAAGCCGCCGGGTCTCCTCCTTGAGATAGGTGAGGCCGGGATGAAGGGAAAGCTGATAGCTGCAGGCGATGGCCTCATAATCGTCGGGGGTTTCCCGCAGGGTGAGGGTGGAGCGGGCCACCGCCAGATGGGGAGCGTAGGGAGAGTTCTTGGCCTGAATTAAAAACAGTCCGTAATCCAGATTGTCCTCCATGGTGTCGGGATCAAAAAAGACATTGCCGTAATGTTCGATCTCTACCACAACGGTATCTTCCTCCCGGACAGCGTCCACAATCCGGGATCCGGCAAAGCCGGGGGGCTTTTCCGAAACGGTGGGGATTTCCTCCCAGTTGGTGCAAAGATTAGGCTCCAGCCGGGCAATGACCGGCTCCAGATTCGCAAGGGCTTGGGAGTCGGAGCTTTCCTCCAAAGAGGGGAGAGACTGCGTCTCGGAAGGCGGCGGCCCGGCAGAAGGAGTCTGCCGGCATCCCACAGCCAGCAGCAGAGTGAGCAGGGCAAGCAGAAGCTTGGTGGCGGTTTTCATAAAACCCTCCTTTTTAAATCATGGAATCCCCCCGCAGGAGGCAGCGACCGGCAAGGAGGGTATTTCCCTTGTATCGGCCCTGAACATAGAGCTCTTGTTTTGAAACTCCAAGGCAGAATGTGGATTGCTGATGGGGATTTTCTCCCACGGCAGCGGCACTCAAACTCCAATCCGGCTGCGAAAGGGCTGCTCCGGGGGTCATCTTTTTATCATAGCACATTAAAGGGAGGAAAGTTCCCGCAAATTTTGCATCACTTGGGCGTACTCCTGTTCCAAAACATCCTTGCGGTTCGGCGGGGCGGAGGAAAGCTCCCCCAAAATCTGAGAGGCTCTCAGCTCCAGAACCAGCTTTTGGGCATGGTCGGGCTTGGCCTTTGCGTGAAGCTGCCGATACCGCTCCCGGGAAAACACCTTGCCCTCCTCCATCAGCAGTTGAGTGGTGGCCACCTGCCTGACAAAATCGGTGTTGTGGGAGACGAAC
>CALCSA010000398.1 GCA_937894185.1 uncultured Clostridia bacterium
GGCATTACAGAGGGGAGCACCGTTTGGCAGGCAGACAATGGCCCCCAGCTCCATGAGAGCCTGATTCAAATCCCCCGGAGTCTTGGTAGAAATCATAGATGCCGCCACCTGAGCCAGCGCTTTTTTTACATTGGAATCCCCCAAGCCGGCAGAGCTGCCCAGCAGCCGGGTCAGAACCCGATAGACGTTGCCGTCGGGGGCAGGGACGGGGACTCCAAAGGCAATGGAGGCGATGGCTCCGGCGGTGTAAACCCCAATGCCGGGAAGCTGTTGCAGGGCGTGGTAGTCGGCGGGCAAAGCGCCGCCGTGCCGCTCCATCAGCACACGGGCGGCCTTTTGCATATTCCGCACCCGGTTGTAGTAGCCCAGCCCCTCCCACAGCTTGAGGAGCTGATCCTCGGGGGCCCCCGCCAGAGCGGCTACATCGGGAAGCTGGGCGATAAAGCGGCTATAATAGCCTCGCACCGCTTCCACCCGGGTTTGCTGCAGCATGATCTCGCTCACCCACACCTGATAAGGGGTGGGGGTAAAGGCGTCCGTTCCCCGCCAAGGCATCTCCCGCTTGTTCTGATGATACCAGTCCAGCAGAAGTGCGGCGGGGTGGCCCAAATCCCCCAGCCGTTCGGGGGAAATCTCCAGTCTCTCGTAAAGCTCCATCCTAGGAAATCCCAAAAAGAGTCTTGGCGTTGGCGGCGGTAAGGTCTGCCACTGCCTGCGGTTCCATGGCAAGCTCCCGGGCCATCACCTCAGCCACAAAGGGCAGCAGGGAAGAATCGCAGCGCCTGCCCCGGAAAGGCTCAGGGGCCATGTAGGGGCAGTCAGTTTCCAAGAGCAGAAACTCCTTGGGCACGGCTCGCAGGGCCTCCAGAGGCTTTTTGGCGTTTTTAAAGGTAATCACTCCGGTAAATCCCACATACAGCCCCAGGGCCGTCACCTCCCGGGCCATTTCGGCGCTGCCGGAAAAGCAGTGGACCACCCCCTTGGGCCGGTGCTTTTTAAGAAGCTTCAGGGTGTCCTCATGAGCTTCCCGGTCGTGAATAATCACCGGGAGGTTCAGCTCCTTGGCCAAAGTCAGCTGTTCCTCAAAGACCCGCAGCTGGGTTTCCCGGGGGGAAAAGTCATAGTGATAGTCCAGACCGATTTCCCCCAGCGCCATTACCTTGGGCTGGGAGAGAAGCTCCTTCAGGCGGTCCAGATAGCCGGCAGGGGCGTTAGAGGCCTCGTGAGGATGAATTCCCGCGGCGCAATACACATGGGGAAAATACCCGGCAAGCTCCAGCCCCGCGGCGGCGCTGGCCAGATCGCAGGCGGCGTTCATCACATAGGCAACCCCCTGTTCCGGCAACCGGGAGAGGACTTCCTCCCGGTCGGGATCAAAGCGCGCATCGTCGTAGTGGGCGTGGGAATCAAATATGCCGGTCAGGCAAATGGGCTCAGACATAGGTTCTCCTTTACAATGCCGGTGTATTTTAGCGGGATATTGGGCTGCCGGTGGCGGCATGGAGCGGCTCCATGGCACGGATATTGTTCCCCGGCTCCTTAAAAAAATCGGAGGGGCTTCCCGGAATACGGCCTGCCTATCCCAATAGGACGGCGATCCTCTCCGCTTCTGCCAGGAATCACAGGCTGCGGACAGCGGACTGGCAGGTTCTCTTATTATACGGCAAAAAAAGGCCCCGGGCAAGGATGACCTGCCGGGGCAAAGAGAGAACAGGAGAGCCTGAGGCCAGCTATTTCAGCAGGGTGAGCAGAACCGCCTTTTGAGCGTGGAGGCGGTTTTCCGCTTCGTCAAAAATTTCGGGGTGGGCATCCATCACATCGGCGGCGATTTCCTCCCCCCGGTGGGCGGGCAGGCAGTGGAGCACCATGGCGTCGGATTTTGCAGCTCCCAGCAGATTTTGGCTGACCTGATAGCCTGCAAAGGCCTTGCGGCGCTGCTCTGCCTCCTCCTCCTGCCCCATGGAGGCCCAAACATCGGTGACCACCACGTCGGCGTCCTTGGCTGCCTCAAACATGTCCCCGGTGAGGGTGAAGCAGTCGTAGTCCTTGGCAAAATTCAGCACCGACTGGTGAGGATGATAGCCCTCGGGGCAGGCCAGAGAAACGGACATGCCGGTTTTGAGTCCCCCCACCGTTAGGGAGTTTGCCATATTATTGCCGTCGCCGATAAAACAGAGTTTCAGCCCCTCCAAGCGGGTCTGGTGCTCCCGGATGGTCATCAGGTCGGCCAGCACCTGACAGGGGTGATACAGGTCGGTGAGGCCGTTGATGATGGGAATGCTGCCGTACTTGGCCAGATCCTCCACATCCTCCTGCTTGAAGGTGCGGATCATGATGCCGTCCAGATAGCGGGAAAGAACCTTGGCGGTGTCCTCGATGGGCTCGCCCCGGCCCAACTGCAGCTCGCTGCCCGACAGAAAGAGGGGATGCCCCCCCAGCTGCTGCATCCCCACCTCAAAGCTGACCCGGGTGCGGGTGGAGGCTTTGGTAAAGATCATTCCCAAGGTTTTTCCCGCCAGATGATGATGCTTGATGCCGTGCTTGGTCTCGTACTTGAGCTGGTCCGCCTGATTGAGCAGGCCGATGATGTCTTCTCCGGTCAAATCCAGCAGCTTTAACAGATGTTTCATACGGTGCAAGGCAGAAGGGCCAATCATTGCATTTGGGCTCCTGCCTCTTCCTCCCTTTTTTGTAAGGTGTTGTTATAATTAATTTATTGAAGGATGCGTTGTGTTCAGATCACGGCATTTGCCTGCCCCGTGGGCATCGTGAACCGGATGTTATCACGAGTGAGCAAGGGCTGCCAACACGCCGGCCAGAATCTCAAGGCCGGTGTTCAGCTCCTGCCGGGTGATGGTGAGGGGGGGCAGAAACCGCAGCTTGTGCTTGGCGGCCAGAATAATGACCCCTTTTTCACCGCAGGCGGCGATGACGTCGGTGTTGTTCAGCCCCTCGGC
>CALCSA010000399.1 GCA_937894185.1 uncultured Clostridia bacterium
GAGGAACTGCCGGAAAACTGCAAGAAATACGTTGCCTTTTTAGAAGAGGTCAGCGGCTGCCCCATCCTTATGGTGGGAGTAGGCCCTGCCCGGGACCAGAATCTGGAGCGATAAATCACACTTTACTTTTTTAAAATAAAGGAGATCATATCATGAACAAGAATCTGCGCAAGGCCGTCATTGCAGGCAACTGGAAGATGAACAAAAACCGGGCCGAGGCAAAGGCTCTGGTGGGGGAACTGGCTCCTCTGATTAAGGATGCCGGTTGCGATGTGGTGATCTGCACTCCCTTCACCGATTTGGATGTGGCTCTTGAGGCCACCAAGGGAACCAATATGGGAGTGGGCGCTCAAAACTGCCACTGGGCCAAGTCGGGAGCCTTTACCGGCGAGATTTCCGCCGATATGCTCACCGAGCTTGGAGTGCAGTATGTCATCATCGGCCACTCGGAGCGCAGGCAGTACTTTGGCGAAACCGATCTCACCGTCAATCAGCGGGTGCGGGCCGCTCTGGATGCCGGTCTCACCGTCATTCTCTGCGTCGGCGAGCTGCTGGAGCAGCGGGAACAGGGCATCACCCGGGAGATTTGCGGCATGCAGACCCGTGTGGCTCTGGGCGGAGTCTCCCAGGATGAGATGAAGAAGATCATCGTCGCTTACGAGCCGGTTTGGGCCATCGGAACCGGTAAGACCGCCACGGCGGAGCAAGCGGGGGAAGTGTGCGGCTTTATCCGCAGCGTCCTTGCCGACCTGTACGATCAGGCCACTGCCGATGCCACCCCCATCCAGTACGGCGGCAGCATGAACGCTGCCAACGCCGCCGAGCTGTTGTCCCAGCCCGACGTGGACGGAGGCCTGATTGGCGGAGCATCCCTCAAGCCTGCGGATTTTGCCGCTATTGTGGCCGCCGCCGGAAAGTAATATTCCAGCCAAAACTGCTTGCAAAGCCCTTCGCCTTCATTGTTGGCGGAGGGCTTTTAGTATGCTAAACTACCAACGCTATGTTAGAGAAAGTTCCTCTAAAACCATAAAAATCAGTTGAAATAATAGTGAAAATCAGATATAATGACAAAAATCGACATAATCTGACTTTGACAATGGTGGAGGGGACAAAGATGAAGAAGTTTTGGGCAGTGGTGTTGGCGGCTATGATGATTTTACTTCCCTGCAGGGTCACGCTGGGAAGGGAGGAAAGCCCCAATCATTACTACATCCTCTGCAAAAGCGGCGATGAGTACAGTGCCTACCCCATAGATGCTATGTTAGAGGAGTTTCAAGACGCCCCCAACTGGTTGATAGAGCTGTTTAATCAGGAACTGGATGACATTTGGGAGCCTCTCCCCGTGGAAAAGGAGGGCGTGGAGCCTTTCGGCCTGCTGATAAACGGAGTGACTGAGGAGATAAAGGTTCCCGCCACGATGCGCTGAAACCTCAGGCCGTACTATCCGGTTTTTCTTAACAGCAGTCAATTAATCGTGGAAAATATCTTGGAGGTAAACTTTCTGCAGGGGCTCTACTTGCTGGAAAGCGGCCTGAGGATCGACGTGGAAACTCTCCCGGACTATGGAAAGGTGACGCTGCAGGGGAGTACCCTGTTGAATAGCGGCTCCAATGACGGGCTGTTCCACTTTTCCAGTCAGGGAAGCCTTACCCTTACCGGCAATACCCGAAGCTTTGCCCTTCCTCCACAAGGCGGGAACGTCACCTCTTTGGTCCAAAGCTGTAGCTCCCAGTTTGACAGCTACCAACTAAGGGGGAGCGCCCTGATGCAAAGGGAACTGGTTTTGGATGGTGGGCAGAGCCTGAGTTTGGAGCCGGGGGGAACCCTTGAACTGTTGGATAACGTGGCGCTGACACTGGGGCGCGGGGCTCTTTTTCAAAACAAAGGGAACTTCCATGGGGTAATCCGCAATCAGGGGAGGGTAGACAATGCCCGGGGAGCGGTCATCGGCGGCAGCCACTTTTACAACCTGCCGGAAGGCCAGGTGCACAATGAAGGGCTGATGTCCAGCACTCTTGTGTCCACCCAAAAGGGCAGCACCATCATTAATCGGGAAGGCGGCCGCCTGACCGCTGTTCCCACGGGAGAGGGAGAATTCCCCGGTAAAGCCGGCGGGGAACAGCCCGCTCCCGGTGGAGGCAGCCCTCCGCCAACAGAAGAAGCAGTCGTGCCTCCCGGACAGAATCCGGCAAGCGCCAGCCGGGACGATGATGATGATGACCGCAACAGTCTACCGGATACTTACATCAGCCTGCCGGATGCTTTAGTGAGCGGGCTGACCCTCAAGCTGGACAAGGCTCATGTGGTGGCAGCCACCAAAACCGCCTTAGAACAGGCCGGGCAACAGGACCGGCAGGCGGTGATTCGTCTGCCCAGCCCGGGAACACTGGATACTGAGACACTCAAAGCTTTGTGGAGTGAGGAAGAAAAGTTCCCTCTGCTGCTCTACGCTTTTTCTCCAGAGAAAGGCGGCAAGGGAGTGGGGGTGCGTTTGGCTGTCAAGCCCTCTGCCTTGACAGAGCCCTGCTGCCTGGAGGCTTCCATCGACAATGAACAGGCGGTCAGAACCCAGAAGTTGTTTGAGTACTACTTCACCGGAAAGGCCCGGGTGGTGAGCCTTGCGTATCAGGGGGACTTTGCAAAACCGGTGGAGGTGGCGGCCAAACTGAACCTTTCCGGCTTTGACTCACAGGGGCTGTTCTTCTACGCCTATCACCCACAGGCCAATACCTACCGGGAGATCAGCAGCCCGCAACATTGGGTGGACAGCAAAGGCTTCCTCCATTTTTACACCCCTTGGGGCGGCGATTTGCTGGTGACCGATGTCCGGCTGCCCTGAAATTGCCTTTGCCTACAAAAAAGAGCTGCCGATTGGCAGCTCTTTTTTGTAGGGGGAGGAGGCTTCTTATAAAATCCCCAGAGCAACCTCCATCATGGAGGTAAAGCTACTTTCCCGCTCCTTGGCGGTGGTCTCCTGCCGGGAGACAAAGCTATCGGAAATGGTCAGCAGACAGGCGGCCTTTTTGCCCGTTACTCCGGCGTTGTGGAACAGGGCGAAGCTTTCCATCTCCACCGCCAAACATCCCTTTTTCTGATAGAGGGTCTGCCAGTAGGGGACAGAGGTTCCTTTGTCCTCCTGATAAAACACGTCGCTGGAATGGACCATGCCCTCCTCCAGAGTGCGGCCAAGGGCTTTGGCGCTGGCCCGCAGCCGGTCGCAAAGCTCCGGGTCGGGGAGGATGGTGTCTCCCTCAAAGCCGTTTTGCACCTTGGCAAAGGAGGATTCGCTCCAGGCGGCGGTGACCAGCAGTAGGTCAAAGAGGCCAAGCCGGTCGCTGTAAGAGCCGGCCGAACCGATGCGGATGATATTTTCCACCCCATACCGGGTGTAAAGCTCGTAGGAATAGATGCCGATGGAGGGCATGCCCATTCCGCTGCCCATCACCGAGACGGGCTTTCCCTGATAGCTGCCGGTAAAACCCAGCATTCCCCGTACCTGATTAAAGGGCACGGGCTGCTCCAAAAAGGTTTCCGCCACAAACTTGGCCCGCAAGGGATCGCCGGGCATCAAAACGGTTTGGGCAATTTCGCCGGGAGAGGCGCTGTTGTGAGGAGTCGCCACAAAGTCATCTCCTTTTCGTATCGTAATTATGCTTATTCATAACTATAGCACCGGAAGGGAAAAAACACAACAAAGCACGGCCTACAGAATCCATCGGCTTAAATCGATCAGAGCATCCAGACCGGAGGAACAGGTCATTTCGTAGAGCATCCCGTCTGTTTGGAAGGTGAGGAAGGGGTGCTCCGTGTCGCCGGAGGTAAAGACCGTCTCCCCGTCTACCGAGAGGGGAGTCAGCCCTTGGGTATCGGGAGCACGGGCGGTGCTCTCCAAAGTCAGAATCACCTCGCCGTCAAATGCGGTGCTGCTTAAATGGTAGACGGTTTTTTCCCCCTCCTGTTCCACCGAAAGGACGGTGAGGTACTCCGGCAGCGCAAAGGGCAGGGGAATGGCCAAATCCTGCTCCCCTTGCACAAGGGAGGGGGGAGCATCCTGAGAGGCAGAGGGAAAGGACGCTTCTTCAGAGAAAGCTGCTTCGGGAGCCGTTTGGGGCGGGGCGAGATACTCCTTGGCATCCACCTTGCCCTCGCCGGCTTCGGGGGCTGCTTCCTGAGGCAGGGCAAAGGCTGCGTTGTTTTCCGCCGGCCTTGCAGTATCGGTTGCTATCTCCGCGGAAGGCGCGGCGGAGCGTGTGCCACCGACGCTTCCCATTCGGGGCAAGAGCACCGCCAGCAGTAGGCAGGCGGCCAGTGCTCCCGCTGCTCCAAGGTGTCTGCGGCGCTTGCGGGCAGCTGCCTGCCCCAGAACTTTTTGGTCCATGCGGGGAGTGAGGGGAACCGTATGTTCCCGGGTCAGTTCTTCCCGCTCCTGCAAAAGGCTGTCGCCCCAAGCATCCACGTAATCCGAGGCGATTTGCCGGAACAAATCGTCCCTGTCTTTATCAGGCACCGACAAATCCCTCCTTTACCAAAAGATCGGCCAGCTTCTTTTTGGCACGATGCAGACGCACCGCCACGTTGTTTTCGCTGATATTTAGCGCTTGGGCGATTTCCCGATGATTCATATCGTAGGCAAACTTGAGAAGAAAGACGTGGCGCAAATCCTCGTCCACCCGGTCCAGAAGCCGGTGAACATCCCGGGTAAACTCCTGAGAAAGAGCGAACGCCTCCAGCTCAAAGGAGTCCACCTGTCCTTCGTCCAGTTCCTCCCAGTTTTTGTTTTCCTTGGACAGCATGGTAAGAGCCGCGTTCCGGGTAATGGTGACCAGAAAGGCGGCGGTTCGGCCGGAGTCCGGGTCCTCAATTTTATGCAGGTTCTTGTACGCCCGCAGGTAGGCCTCGCTGACGGCGTCCTCGGCCAGAGAGTAGTCCCGCAGGATGTCGTAAGCCTTTTTAAGGCACAGGTTCTTGTACTTGTGGTACAGGTACTCAAACCGGTCCCGGTCTTCCGGGGTGGAAAAGGTCAACAGGAAGAGCAAGTTGTCACCGCCTCTTCATAAAAATAAACCGCAAAAAGAATCAAAAGATTACAAGGCTAAAATTTTCCCAGCAGATACCGGTCCCGGTAGTAGAAAATTTTGCGCCACCCGGCCTGCTCCAAACGGGCGGTCAGCTCCTGATAGCAGGTCTGCATTGTTGTCCGTTGGGCATCGGAAATCTCCCGCCCGCTGTAGGAGGCCAGACAAAAGATTTCCGCAAGTTCTTGCAGATTCAGGGGATGCTCCGGTGCAGAGAGGGAGTCCTCCACCCGCCGGGCATAGGCCAAAGCCGTTTCTCCCGGCTGGATGGGATGGCCCAAGGCTTGCGCCAATTTTAGAATCCGCCCAAACCAGACCATGGTAGCCTCCCGGTTGGGAAGGGCCTCGATGGCCTCCAGCTCCTGTCGGTAGCGGGTGATTCGATGCCGCCCGTAGAGGTAAGCGCCTCCCCCGGCGGCAGAAAGAGCCAGCAATACCAGCAGGAAAGCCCCCAGCCCCCTCTTGGAGGAAGGCTTTTCTTCCGGTGTCTCCTCGTTGCCGGGGATGGATGGCGGCTCGGATTCTTCCGGTTCCTCGGGGGTGGAAGATTCCGGTTTTTCTGGCCTGCTTAGGGTAGCGGGAGGGGGAGCCTCCGGCAGAGAGCTTTCAGGCTCGGAAGGTTCCGGCTGGGGCACAGGCGCAGGTGGGGCTTCTTCCCCCGACTCTGCCCCGGTCCCGGCGGAGGGAGTGGGGTCAAACCTCACC
>CALCSA010000400.1 GCA_937894185.1 uncultured Clostridia bacterium
CCGTGATGCCCGCCCCTGTGGCCATCACCCACTTTGTTGCAAGTGCCGTGATTCTGGCGGCGTTCGGCGGCCTTTCCGGCTACCTGCTCCACCTTTGTGTGGAGGCTCCCAAGGTAGCTCCCCTTTCCGCCAAATCCCCCGCCGCTATTGCCAAAGGTACCCCTGCCAGAGCAACCACCACCACAGCCAGAATCGCTTCCCCGGGCAGCACCCCCAGAACCAGATAACCTTTTACTAAAAAAGGAGACCCTGCTCCCCGAGAGCCGGTCTCCTTTTTGGTTGTGTGCCCGATGGGTCAGTCCTTTGGAGGGAACGCTTTGGTCAGCCCCAGAATCATGGCAATGAATAAGAATAAAACGAAAAATACACCCAGCAAGCCGTAGCCCATTAGCTGGAATCCAAGCTGTAAATCGCTCATACAAGCAACCTTCCTTTCTATCGCGATAGCAGAATCGGCACCAGATGAAGGATGATGCCTCCTGCTACCACCGAGCCCAACTGTCCCGCCACGTTAGCGGAAACACTCTGCATCAGAATAAAATTGGTGGGGTCCTCTGCAATGGCCATCTTCTGGACAATGCGGCTGGACATGGGGAAAGCCGAAATACCGGCGGCTCCCACCATGGGATTGATCTTGGTCTTGGAAAACAGGTTGAGGAACTTGGCAAAGAGAACTCCGCCTGCCGTATCAAAGATAAAGGCCACCAGTCCCAGAGCCAGAATCAGCAGAGTCTGGGGAGCCAAAAAGCTCTCGGCCTTCATGGTTCCGCCTACGGTAATACCCAGAAGCAGGGTCACCAAGTTGGCCAATTCATTCTGGGCCGACTGACTCAGCCGCTCCAGAACTCCACATTCCCGGATGAGGTTGCCGAACATTAAAGAGCCTACTAGGGCGGCGCTTTCGGGGGCGACGATTCCCGCCACAAGGGTGATGCAGACGGGAAAGGCAACCAAGGCGGTTTTGGAAACAGCCCGGGCCTTGTACTCCATGCGGATGAGCCGCTCCTTCTTGGTGGTGAGAGCGCGAATCACCGGGGGCTGAATGATGGGCACCAAAGCCATGTAGGAGTAAG
>CALCSA010000401.1 GCA_937894185.1 uncultured Clostridia bacterium
TCCGTCGTCGTCATAAAGGTCAAAGGTGGCGGGGACATCCGGGGCGATCAATAGCCGAAGGGTCTTGACCTTCTCCCGACTGATGGAGTTTAAACCGTCGGTCAAGGGGAGGATGGCCCCTGCCCGGACAAAAAGGGGGATGCTGCCCCTATTCACCGGCAGATGAAGGGTGGAGCCTCCGGCGTACTTTTCCCGGGTGTAGAAGTCGTACCAGTCGCTGCCCTTTGGCAGGTAGACGCTGCGAATGCTCTGGCCCTTTTCCACCACGGTGGCCACCAGCAGACTGCTGCCCAGCAAAAAGTCAATGCCTTGGGTGTAGCAGGCTTCGTCCTCCTGAAACTCGTAGAAAGTGGGGCGCATCATGGGGGTGCCCTGTGTGTGGGCCTCCCACAGCAGGGAGTAGAGGTAGGGAACCAAAGAGTACCGCAGCTTGATGGCATCCCGGATATACTGGGTGCTGCCGCTGTACATCCAAGGCTCGGTGACGGTGTTGTCGTTGCTGGCCGAGTGGATGGAAAACCGCGGCTGGAACACTCCGTGCTGCACCCAGCGGACCAGTAGCTCCTCCTCGGGGGCGGGGCCCGCGAACCCGGCTATGTCGGAGCCGCAGTTGGCAACCCCCGACAGCCCCAGCCCCAACAGGGTGGCGATGTTGTATTTAAGGCTTTCATAACTGGTGTAGTTGTCCCCGGACCACACCTGCGCGTAGCGCTGAATGCCGCAACTGCCCGAGCGGCAGACCACAAAGGGCCGGATGTTGGGGTCCTCCGCCTCCACCGCTGCGTGGGAAAGCTTGGACATCAGGGTGGACTGCACCGGCTTTAATTGGCCGTGGGTTCCGGTTTGACCCTCGTAATGGCAGAGGGCACCGCGGTTGTCGATGCCGTCGTATTCGCAGTTGTCGTTCCAGATGGCGGCGGTGCCCTTTTGGATGACCTGCTCCCGCAGCTCCTCCATCCAAATGTTGCGGGCGGCGGGGTTTGTAAAGTCAAAATAGGCTCCGGTTCCGCCCCACCACCGGGCAGGCTGAGTCTCTCCCTGCTCATCTTTGATAAAGCAGCCGTTCTTCTCGTAATATTCATACCGCGGGTGAGTTTTCAGCACCCCCGGCTTGATGTTGGGGACCACCATCACCCCCCGGCTGTTCATCTGGGCAAAGAAGTCTTCCGGGGATGGGAAGCGCTTTTCGTTCCAAGTAAAGACATTGCGCTTGTTGTTCTCATCGGATGTGTAGCCGGAGGACAGCATAAACCCATCCAGAGGGATGTCCTCCTGCTTTGCCTTGTCTGCAAAGCTGAGAATTTCCCCGTCGCAGTGCTCCGGCAGCTCCACATAGTACATGGTGGAACCAAGGTAGCCCAAAGTCTGCTTGGGCTGCATGGCGGTGGTCCCGGTCAAGAAGGTGTACTGCTTCACCACATCCCTGATCTTGGGTCCCCCCAACAGGAAGAAGTCGATATCGCCTCCATCGGCGGTGTAGTAGCTGTACCGGGGCCAGTAGCCGCTGATCTCCCCGCCCAGAGAGATGGCTGCCTCGTAAGTGTTGTGGTAGAAGATTCCCGCCGCTTTTTTGCTGCGGCTGTCCAGCTTGATGTACATGGGAATGTGCTTGTACAGGGGGTCGCCGTGAATGGAGTCGTATCCAATGTTATCCTTGGGGCTAAACCGCAGGTAGCGGTTGTTTTTGCTGATGTCCCCGGCCTTTTCCCCAAAGCCGTAATAGAAATCCTCGGGGGCATAGCGGTTGTAGTGATACACCCGGCCCAAATGGTCCCGCTGAAAGGCCCGGCCCGGCAGGTCGGAGTAGAGCGGCTCCCCTTCCTTGGTGAGAAGCTGAAAGGCCAAGGGGGTCTTGCACAGCTCCAACCGCAGGGTTTGGGTAGAAAACACAATCTTGTCGTCGGCTTCCTCCACCCGGGGGGTGATGGGCTCCAACCGCACCCGCTCCTTGCCCAAAAAACCGTCGAGGCTGTCCTCCCACGCGGTTTTGGTGAGGATATAGGAGCCCTCCTGAAACCGATGGTCAAAGGAGGCACGGATTCGGATGATGTCGTCAGTTAAAAACCAAAGGCGAATACTCGCGTTGTCGGTGATGATCTCGCAGTATCCATCTTTTCTGCTGATGCCCGCAAACTGGCTGCACGTCAACATATTCGCTCCCCCTTATTCCTTCATGCCGGAGGTAACCATGCCCTGAACAAACTGCTTTTGGAACAGCAGGAACACAATCAGCACCGGAATCACCGACACCACCGACATGGCGATAAGGCTGTTCCAGTCCACCGAAAACTGCCCGCTGAAGTTGGCAAGAGCCAGCTGAACCGTGTACTTTTCAACATCCCGGATCACCAGCAGAGGCCACATAAAGTCGTTCCAACGCCACATAAAGGAGAAGATGGCAAGGACGCTCATGGCGGGCTTTGCAATGGGCAGCATGATGGAAAAGAAGATTCGTGTCTCGCTGGCGCCGTCCACCCGGGCGGATTCAATCAGCTCGTTGGGGACGCTGAGGAAATACTGCCGCAGCAAAAAGACTCCGGTGGGGGTTGCCGCCGGGGGGATGATGATTCCCGCAAAGGTGTTGTACATTTTAAAAAACTTCACCACATGGAAGATGGGGATCATCAGCACTTCCAGCGGCAGCATCAGGGTGGCGATAAAAAAGATGAACAGAACGTTGCTGCCCCTGAATTTATACTTGGCAAAGGCATACCCCGCCATGGTGTTGATAATCACCGTCAAAATGGTGGACAGCACCGAAACCAGTGTGCTGTTGAAGAAGTACCGGCCAAAGTTACCTTTTTCAAAGGCGTTGCGGTAATTATCCAAGGTGAATTTTTCCGGCAGAAAGGTGGGGGGAAACCGAAACATTTCCGATCCGCTTTTAAAGGAGGAGAGGACAATCCAAAAGATGGGGAAGAGGAACAAGGCCGCCAGCAAAATGACCACCGTATAGGTGAGCCAGTTGCTTTTTGTCTTTGCGCTCATTGGATTTCCCCCCCTTTGTTTACTTTAAACTGCAGCAGGGTAAAGGTGGCCATCACTACAAGCAATATCATGGAAAGGGCGCTGGCGTAGCCCATTTCCCGCTTGCCGTCAAAGGCGGCCTCGTAGATATACTGCACCACAAACTTGGTGGAAGTGCCCGGCCCCCCCTTGGTCAGAGCCAGCACCAGCCCATAGGCTTTGAACAGATCAATAAAGGACAGGATCAGCACCAAAAAAGTGGTAGGCTTTAAGAGGGGCAGGGTAATCTTGAAGAACCTCTGAACGGGATTGGCGCCGTCCACCTCCGCCGCCTCGTAGTAGGAAAGGGGGATGCTCTGCAGGCCCGAGATGTAGGTGACCATATAAAATCCTGTGCGGGCCCAGATGGTGGCCAGAATCACCACAAACATCGCCGTAGAACCTTGGGTCAGCCATTCCACCTTGGCCTTGCCCATCAGACTGAGCAGGTAGTTGATGATTCCCGTGTTGTCGCCAAACATAAACTTAAAGGAAATACCCACAATGATGTAGGAGATCATGGAGGGCCAGTAGAAGATGGCGCGGAACATCCCCTTGGCGCGGATTTCTTTGATCATCAGGTTGGCGAGGAATAGGGGGATACCCATAATAAAGGGCAGGCTGATCAGAACATATACAAGGGTTCTGCCAAAGGACTGCCAGAACTTTACATCGTGAAAAGCCCGCACATAGTTATCCAGACCGATAAACACAGGCGCGCTCATGCCCGACCACTTGTTCAGCGAAAAGTAGGCGCCAAACAGAGCGGGCACCGCAATAAAGGTAGCAAAAATAAAAAGATTGGGCAAAATGAGCAGATAGGGAAACAGCTTCATCTCCAAGGAGGTGACACCCTGTTTCTTTTTTATTTTTTTCAATACGGATACTCCCTTTCCTGTTGAAAAAAATATGGGGTGATTGATTCAACCACCCCATGCTCCGTTGCGCTAAACAGTCTTACTGATACAGTTCCTCCAGAACCTTTTCCATGTTGGCAGCGTGTTGTTCCGGGGTGATGTTGCCTGCGATCATTTCGTACATGCCTTCGTTTTGAGGCGTTCTGGCAACTCCTGCAAAATCGGGGTAACCCCAGTCAAAGCTTGCGTCGGGAACAGTATGCTCCAGCTCGTTGGCAAACACTTCAAAATACTCTTTGCCAAAAGGATAGTCCAGCTTGGCATTGTCCAGTCTCGGGCTGAGGAATAAGGATTCCACGCAGTATTTTGCGTTGGCTTCCTGCGAGGTTGCGTACAGAATAAAGTCTACGGCTTCCTGCTCCACACCGGAACCGCCAAAGGCAGCCAACTGCTTGCCGCCGGGGGTGGAGGAGCGGTTCTTTGCTTTGGGCATGTAGGTGACGCCCCACTCAAAATCCTTGATGTTGTCCCGGTAGTTGGTCATCATCCAGTTGCCGGAAAGATGCACCGCAACCTGCCCCGAGCGGAACATGTTGTTGGGGTCCTCGCCACCCAGCCAAGTGGATTTGGGGACAATCTCCTTGTCGAACAGCTCTTTGGTGAAGGTGAGAGCCTGAATGGTTTCGGGGCTGTTAAAGGCGGGGCCGTCCTCGCCCAGGAAGCGGCCGCCAAACTGGTACAGCATGGTGGACCATCTGTGGCTGGGGTTATCGATGACCATGCCGAACTGTACGCCGCCGTCCGCCTTTACCTTTTCCAGTGCGGTGACGAACTCATCCCAAGTCCAGATATCGTCGGGGGTGGCGGGCACGGTCACTCCGGCTTTGTCAAAGGCGGTTTTGTTGTAGATCATGCCGTTGGCCGTCACATCGGTGGGCAGGGCGGTCACCTTGTCATTGATCACAAAGTAGTTGTGGATGGAGGGCATGAACTGAGCCAGCACGCCGTCAATGTCGTCCACATACTCGGCAAGGTCCAGAGTGGCATCGTAGCAGGCGCTCAGGATGCTCTCGGTGGTTCTGGCCAGTGCGGGAGGCTCTCCCCCCACCACAGACATCATGATTTTGTTGGTCATCTCATCATAGGGAACCTCAAGCAGGTTGACCTGCACGTTGGGATTGAGAGCCTGATAATCGTCGATGATGTGCTGCATGGCCTCTGTTTCTGCGCCGTCGGCAAACCACAGCATATCCAGCACTACTTTTTCGCCGGGATCTGCGCTGCTTTCCGCGCCGCCAGCCGGGGATGATTCGTGTGCCGACCCGTCATTGCCTGCTGCCTGAGAAGGGGCATCGCCGGAACTGCAACCTACACTCATAGCCAGGATCAAAGTAAAAACCAGCGTAAGGCTTAGAATTTTTTTCATTTCACACGCTTCTCCTTCTTTTATTAGGGCTGTTGGAAAAGGATTTCCTTTTTCCAGTGCAATTTCATTATATAAAATGCAAGCTCTAAAAAAATGCTAATATTTTTACTATCTTATATAATTTTTTGTTTTGATTGGATGAATTGCACCCTTTTGCGCTGCTGCAAAGGCTATAAGAGCTTAGATGGCTTCCCCGCTGCATGCTGCTGACGGTACTGTCTGGGAGTCAGCCCCGTCATCCGTTTAAACACCTGCCCAAAGTAGTTATGGTTGACAAACCCCACCTTGTTGGCAATCTTTTCAATTTTTAGGTTGGTGTTTTGCAGCAGGTCCTTGGCCCGCTCCAGCCGCAGCTCCATGAGGTAGTCGATGAAGTTTTTGCTCATCTTCTCTTTAAACAGACGGCTTAAGTAGGAACCGGACAGCTGCAGGTTTTCCGCCGCCTGCGCCAGACCAAAGTCGGGGTCGTGGTAGTTGTTTTCGATGAGAATGCTCAGCCTGCCGATGAGGTTTTCCCCGGCGGATAAAAAGCTGCAGATTTCCAGCAGGTAGTCCAGCACCTTTTTTTGGTCGGCAAAAAAGTTCTCGTTGATTCGCCCCTGCTTTAAGTCCGGCTTTTTGATCATCCCCGCCCGGGAGGCCAGATTGGTGGCCTGCCAATGCAGCTCCCGGAAGGCGTGCTTGGCAAATTCCCGGTTGCGCAGTTTGGCCAGACTGTCGCAAAGCTGGCGGTAATCTTCCCGGAGCTGGCTTTCGTTTCCATTGGAAAGCTGATAGACGATGCTGTTGATGTTGAGGGCCGAGTCGTTTTTCCCATCAGACTGCATGTTTGCAGCGGATAAAACAGCAGAGTGGCTTTCAAAATAGCTTTCTTCGATGATGCTTTGGTTTTCCCGATAGGCTCTGTGGAGGCTTTGAGGGTCTTTGTAGACGCCGCTTACCGCCGCCACGCAAACAAGGTCGGAGGAGCCAAGGCCTTCCACCACTTGGTCAAGGTGCTTTATAATCCGCTGCCGCCCAGTTTTAAAGTCGATCCTCTGAGGGAGGTCGCAGAGGAACAGCAGTTGATGGTCGGAGCTTCCCCTCACCAGAGTATAGCCTGCCTCCTGAAAGCTGGTGATAAAGGGAGCCTGCATCAGGGGCAAAAAGTTGTCCCCCATCTCGCAGTTGATGTTATAA
>CALCSA010000402.1 GCA_937894185.1 uncultured Clostridia bacterium
GTCATCATCATCAAGCTGGCGGACCGCCTCCACAACATGCGCACCGCCGACTACTGGGGAGAGCAAAAGGCCCGGGACAAGGCGCTGGAAACCATGGAGGTGTACGCACCCATTGCCCACCGTCTGGGTATTCGGGCCATCAAGGAAGAGCTGGAAGACATCTCCCTGCGGTATCTGGACCCTGTTGCCTGTAAAGAGATCGACAATTTGCTCCAGACCGATAAGGAAGAGCAGGATCATTTTGTCGAAGCCATTAAGGAGAAAATTACCGGGCGGCTCAGCGGCCACTACACCGACCTGCTCATCGAAGGGCGGGTCAAGAGCCTTTATTCCATCTACCGCAAGCTCTACATCCAAGGCCGCTCCTACGATGAAATTTACGACATCTACGCCATTCGGGTGATTGTGACCACCGTCAACGAATGCTACAACGTTCTGGGGGAAATCCACGACATGTTCCGGCCCATTCCCCACCGGTTTAAGGACTATATCTCCACCCCCAAGGCCAACATGTACCAGAGCCTGCACACTACGGTGTTCGACAAGGCCGCCATCCCCTTTGAGGTGCAGATTCGCACTTGGGATATGCATCATACGGCGGAATACGGCATCGCCGCCCACTGGAAGTACAAGGCGGGGATTCAGGGCAAGGATTCTCTGGAGGACAAGATCGCTTGGGTGCGCCAGCTGCTGGAAAGCCAGAAGGATTCAGTGGACGTTCAGGAGTATGTGTTTACACCAAAGGGAGATGTCATTACCCTACCCACAGGCGCCACCGTCATCGACTTTGCCTATGCCATCCACACCCAAGTGGGCAACCGGATGGTGGGAGCCAAAATCGACGGGCGGATGGTGTCGCTGGACACTCCCGTTCAAACCGGGCAGATTGTCAGCATCATCACCACCAACGCCAAGGGTCACGGCCCCAGCCGGGACTGGATCAGCATTGTCAAAACCTCCTCCACCCGGAACAAAATCCGCTCCTGGTTTAAAAAGGAGCGGCGGGAGGAGAACATCCCGCAGGGCAGGGCGGAGCTGGAAAAGGAATTCCGGCGCAACAACCTGCTGCTGGAACCGGAGCAGATGGATGAGTTCTTGACGCGGATCACCCGCAACCAGCGGCTGAACAGCGTGGAAGAATTTTATGCCGCTTTGGGATACGGGGGAATCTCCCTGACCAAGATCATGCCCCGCATCAAGGAGCTGTACAACCAGAACTACAAGGACAACAGCGAAAAGATCCTGAAGAAGCAGCTGGAAAAGGCGGCTACCCAAAAGCCCCGCAAGGCCTCTAGCGGCGTGATTGTAGAGGGGCTGGACAGCTGTCTGGTGAAGTTTTCCAAGTGCTGCAACCCTCTGCCGGGGGACCAGATCATTGGCTATATTACCCGGGGCTACGGGGTTTCCATCCACAAGCAGGACTGCATCAATGTGACCAGTTCCTTGAACGACCCCAACCAAAAGGCCCGGTGGGTCAACTGTGAATGGTCCGGGGCCTCCGGCAAGGAGACTTTTAAATCTACCGTGGACATCTATGGCAAGGACCGTCCGGGGCTGCTGGTGGATGTGAGCATTGCCCTCAACAACATGCACGTGCCGGTTTACTCCCTCATCGCGCGGGAGCAGCCGGAGGACAGCACCGCCATCCAGATTACCTTTGGCATTTCCGGGCTGGATCAGCTCAACTATATTATCAAAACCCTCTGCCGCGTCAGCGGGGTCAGCCGGGTGGAGCGCACGGTGCAGTAACGATTTTTACGGGGGCGGTTTTTTCACCGGGCCCCGAAACGGAGTGAGTTCAGTTGAAGTTAATTTTGCAGCGGGTCAGTTCCGCCGGCGTCACCATTGAAGGAACCGAGCAGTATACCATTGGGCCGGGGCTGGTGGCACTGGTGGGTTTCGGCCACGAGGACGGCCGGGAGCAGGCCGACTATCTGGCCAAAAAGATGATCGAGCTTCGAATTTTTGAGGATGAAAACGGGCAGATGAACCGCTCTCTGCTGGATTTGAAGGGGGACTGCCTCATCGTTCCCAACTTCACTCTTTACGCCAACGCCAAAAAGGGCAGACGGCCTTCTTTCATCGATTCCATGGCCCCCCACAAAGCTACCGTGCTCTTTGACTATTTTGTGGCGGTGGTCCGGGAAATGGTCAAGAAGGTGGAAACCGGCCGTTTTGGAACCAACATGCTGGTGGATATTCAGAACGACGGCCCCGTCACCCTGATTTTAGATACCGGCGAGCTGATGTCGAAAAAACCTTTGTAACAGCCCGAATAAGCTGTTTTGACCATTCTGGAAAGGGGAAAGTGCCATGAAAGTAATCATTGCGCCGGTGGGCACATTGGGAACCAACTGCTACATCGTAGGCTCCGAAAGCGGCGACGCCTTTGTGGTGGACCCGGGCGCCCAGCCGGAAAAGCTGGCGGGCATTCTGACGGAGCAAAACCTGACGCTCAAATATATTCTGCTCACTCACGGGCATTATGACCACATTGGCGGCGTCAAGGCGCTGATGGAAAAGTTCCCCGATGTCACCCTGCACATCGGCGAAAACGATCAGGAAATGCTGGAGGACGCCTCCAAAAGCTACGCCAACCGCTGGGATGACGGAGAGGACCACCGCATCCTCGGCGCTCAAACCCTCAAGGAAGGGGACACTCTGGAGGTGGGGGACCTCACCATCAACGTGCTGGACACTCCCGGCCACACCAAGGGGGGCGTCTGCTACCTCTGCGGGGATGTCATCTTCTCGGGGGATACCCTGTTCCGGGGGGATATTGGCCGCTGCGATTTGTACGGCGGAAACTTTGATGTGATGAAGCAGTCCTTGGCCAAGCTGGTGGCCTTGGAAGGGGACTACACCGTCTATCCCGGTCACGAGCAGAGCACCACGCTGGATTACGAGCGGGCTTACAACCCCTACCTTCGCGGATGACTCTGGAACTGATCCTCCGGGACTTGCCCTGGGAGGGGGATTTCGACTACGAGGCGGAGTGCATTCTTCGCCTGTTTTTTCCCGGGGAAAAAATCGCCATCCTCCACCAGCCCCAAACGCCGGAAGGCGACTGGGTTTCGGTGGAGCTGACCCCCCAGGGCGAGGGGGTCGCCATCTCTCTTGGGGTGCAACTGAATAGCGGGGAGATACAGGCCCGGGATATGGTCCTTCCATCGCAGGCCGCGGTGGGAGGGATGGAATGGGAGGCGGAGCGTCGGCTCTGCCTGTTGTTATTTGACGCACTCTGTCAGCTGACCGGCACCCGGCCCCCTTGGGGGATTCTCACCGGCGTGCGGCCGGTTCGGCTTTGCCGCAAGCTGTTGGGGGAGCTGGGCAGCCTTTCCGCCGTACGGGAAGCCCTGATCCAACAATATCAGGTGCTGCCTCAAAAGGCGGAGCTGGCCCTTTCCACCCTGCAGGCCCAGAAGGAGATTTTAGCGGGCAACACCCGGTCCAGCTACAGCCTGTATGTGGGGATTCCCTTTTGCCCCACCCGCTGCCTCTACTGCTCCTTTGTCTCCCACGCCATCGACAAGGCGGGCAAGCTGGTGCCCGATTATCTGGAGCTGCTCTGCCGGGAGTTGGAGGAGATCGCCGCCGTTGCATCCCGGCTGGGGCTTGAGCTGCGGACGGTTTACATCGGCGGGGGAACCCCCACCACCTTGGAGCCGAATCAGTTGACCCGGCTGCTTGGACAGATCGAAACATCATTCCCACTTTCCGGGATTTCGGAATATACTGTGGAGGCAGGCCGCCCCGACTCCATTTCCAGAGAAAAGCTTAAGGTTTTGCGGGACTTTGGTATTTCCCGCATTAGCATCAATCCTCAGGCGCTGGATGATGTGGTGCTCAGGGCCATCGGCAGGGCCCATACCGCTCAGGAGACTTTGGAGGCGGTGGCTCTGGCCCGGGAGATGGGGTTTGACAACATCAACATGGATTTGATTGCCGGGCTGCCGGAGCAGACGCCCGGGTCCTTTGCCCACAGTCTGGAACAGGTGATGGCTTTAAACGCCGAGAACATCACCATCCATACCCTGACGGTAAAGCGGTCCTCCGACTTGCGGGCTTCCATGGGGGCGGATGCCTATGACAGCGGCGCCTATTCTCTGGCGGATTTGCTGGCCCAGTCTCAGGAGAAGCTGCGGGGGGCGGGGTATCTGCCTTATTACCTTTACCGGCAGCAGGGAACCCGCCAGAATCAGGAAAACACCGGGTTTTCCCGGCCGGGAAAAGAGGGGCTGTACAACATTTACAGCATGGAGGACGCCCACACCATTCTGGCGGCGGGAGCGGGAGCGGTGACCAAGCTCTGTGGGGCTCCCGATAAAATGCGCCGGGGGTTCAATTATAAATATCCCTATGAGTACATTTCGGGATTTGGGGAAATACTGAATCGTAAGCGACAAATTACCGAGTTTTACAAGGAGGAGACACCATGATCACCAAGGAATTTCTAGAAAAAAAATACACGCCTTTGGAGATCGCAGGTATATTGGAGCTGGCCGAAAAGGACCCCGATGCCTTGGTGCTGCGCTCCGAGCAATACTATCACCATCAGTTGGACAGCGCCATGCTGCTGGTGAAGAAAAACATGCCCAACTACAAGTTCGTCCTGCTCTGCGGCCCTTCGGCTTCGGGCAAGACTACCACGGCCCACAAGCTGGAACGGAGCCTCATTAACAACGGTATTGGGGCGCGGGTAGTCTCTATGGACAACTTTTTTCTGGGGATGGAGCACTACCCCAAGCTGCCCGATGGCAGCCCGGATATGGAATCCATTCTGGCTATGGATCTGGAACACCTCAACGAGTGCTTTGATGCTCTGCTCCACAAAGGAGAGGCCATGCTGCCCACCTTTGACTTTACCACCCAAAGCCAGACCCGGGGAACCCAGCATATCAAGCTGGAGGACAACGACGTGCTGATTATGGAGGGAATTCACGCCCTTAACCCACTGGTCCTCAGCTCCATTCCCAAACAAAACATCATGCGCATCTACGCCAGTGTCCGCTCCAAGTTTATCAGCGGGGAGGAAAACATCCTCATCCCCAAGGACATCCGCCTCATGCGCCGCATGGTGCGGGACAACAAATTCCGCAACTATCCCCCTCTTTCCACCCTGAAAAGCTGGGAAAACGTTCTGGAAGGGGAGCGGAAAAACATTAATCCCTACCGGGACGATGTGGATATTAAAATGGATACCACCATTGATTACGAGGTTTGCGTCTGGCATTCCATGCTGCAAAATCATCTGGATATGACCGGACTTGAGGAGTACGCCGACTACCCCGCCATTGATCGAATTTTCAAGGGACTTCTGCGCTTCCCCAGCATTGATGCCTCTAAAATCCCTCTGGATAGCCTTCTGCGGGAGTTTATTGGATAATTCATGAATCTTTCGTTAAAAAACGCAAATTCTCTTGCAATCTCTTGGGTTTCCGGGTATCATAAATGTAACACCCGACACATTGTAAACTGTAGAGAAAGAGGGAATGACGATGAGCGTGTTCGAAGAACTGTTTGACGACTTCATGGATAAAGCCAAGTCGGTGGCGGACAGTGCCACCCGCAAAACCGGCGAAGTAGTGGACATGGGCAAGCTGCGTTATGAGATTAAGCAAACCCAGTGGGATATTGAAAAAACCTATGCCAAACTGGGAGCCATTGTCTACGAATCCAAAAAGAGCAGCGAGAGTTACGACGAGGTCATCGAGCTGGCTATCAGCGAGATCGATTCCCTGTGCAGTAAGCTGCAAGAGCTGGAGCTGCGCCTTCGGGCTTACAAAAGAGTGGTAAAATGCCATCACTGCGGCAAAGAAAACGATCAGAACTTCTTGTTCTGCTCCCGTTGCGGCAGCAACCTTCAGACAGAAGAAGCCGCAGAGCCGGACGTGGTGGAGGTAGAGGTGGAAGTGGTATCCTCCCAAGAGGAAGCTGCCCCGTTTTCGCAGGAAGAATCCGCCGAAGAGGAATAAGAACTGCAAACCTTTGGGACCAAGCTGTTTTCGGGCTTGGTCCCTGTTTTTTAGGGAACTTTTGCTGCCGTTCAAGCGGCAGAACACCCGGCTTTTGTTTTTGCGACCCACCCGGTATAAGGATGGCGGTTTTTGTATAGAGTTAATATAGCGGCAGCTGTTATTTTAAACAAACGGAGTTATGGAGATGAGGATGAAGAGGCAGAGCTTTTTACAGGGGGCCATGACATTAACCGCCGCCACCATGGTGGTCAAGGTGATCGGCATGCTCTACCGCATTCCCTTAGGGAATCTGTTGGGGGCT
>CALCSA010000403.1 GCA_937894185.1 uncultured Clostridia bacterium
GCAAAAGAGCAGCAGGTATCCCGCCATCACCGTTAGCAGGGCGGTGGTAAACACATCCCTGCGACGGATCCCTTTTTCCAGCCCAAAGCGGATCACCGCCTCGTGGACGCAAAGGGTGATGATGGGAACAATCAGGTTGCAGGTTCCAGAAATAATGTCCACCATGCCGTAGGCTTCCTGAGTGAGATGCCGGGTGTAGATGGGCATTAAAAGAACCACCAACATCTTGGAGCCAAAGGTGGAAAGCCCGAACAGGAGGGTGTTGGAAACTAAGCTTTTGTAGCGCCCTGTCTGCTCTTGTGCCACGATCCCCCTCCTTTTTTTCTATAGAAAATCGGGCGGCCAAAACCGCCCTCTTGTTCCCGTGATAAGGCAGTGCCGGGCGTTCCTCTCCTTGGAGAGAACCCCCGATCCCTGCCGGCTTATTTATCTATGTTTCGCCAGGCAAATCATCCCTTGGGGGAGGCAAGGCTTGCGGGGAGGTTACGCTCCGGCGATTTCCTCCGCTTTTTCCCCGTAGAGATATTGGCTTAGGGCCTCTCCTGTCAGGGCGACCCCGGTCTGGATGCCGTCGGCCATCCTCTTGACAGTGGCCTTGCCCTGCCCAAGCTCGTTGGAGCCGATGATGCAGGAGTGGGAGGCGCTTTGCTTGTCGGCATAGCGCATCTGAGCCTTGACCGAGCGGCCCACCGTATCGCAGAGGACGGTAAAGCCCTCCCGGCGCAGGTGGGTGGCCAGAGTCAAAGCCTTTATGTTTTCCTCTTCCCCCATGCTGCCGATATACAGGTCGCAGATGGGCGGGGGCGGAAACTCACAATTGGAGCTTTCCATCACCAGCAGAATCCGGTCCAGCCCCATGCCAAAACCCAACGCCGGAGTGTGGGGGCCGCCCAGCTCCTCCACCAGACCGTCGTAGCGGCCGCCGCCGCAGACCGTGGCCTGCGCGCCAATCTTGTCCGAGACAAACTCAAACACCGTCTTGGTGTAATAGTCCAGCCCCCGGACAATAAAGGGGTTGACCCGGTAGGCAAAGCCCATGGCGTCCAGCCGCTTTTTCAGACCGGCAAAGTGGTCTGCGCACTCCTCGCAGAGGTAATCGGTGGATTTGGGGGCCTGTGCCGCCAGAGCCGCGCAGCCTTCCTCCTTGCAGTCCAGCAGGCGCAAGGGGTTGCGCTCCAACCGCTCCAGACAGGTTTTGCAGAGCTTGTCGGTTCTGCTTTTATAGTAGGCCTTGAGAGCCTGATTGTAGCCCGGCCGGCACTTAGGGCAGCCGATGGAGTTGATCTCTAAAGAGACATCGGACAGTCCCAGCCGGGAAAGAATGTCGTAGGCCACGCCGATGACCTCGGCGTCGGCAGTGGGCAGGGAGTTGCCAAAGCACTCGATGCCAAACTGGGTAAATTCCCGGTAGCGCCCCGCCTGTGGGTTGTCGTGGCGGAAGCAGCTGACAATATAGCTGAGCTTGAGGGGCAGGGTGTCGGCCAGCATGCTGTTTTCCAGCACGGCCCGGACCGTGCCTGCCGTACCTTCGGGGCGCAGGGTGATGGACTCTCGCCCTTTTTCAAAGGTGTACATCTCCTTTTGCACCACGTCGGTGGTTTCCCCCACCGAGCGGGTGAACAGCTCGGTCTTTTCCAGCGTGGGAATGCGAATCTGCCGGATGCCATAGGTGGCGGCGGTCTCCAGAGCTACCCGCTCCACATAGCGCCACTTTTCACTCTGGCCGGGAAGAATATCCCGAGTCCCCCGGATGGAGCGGTATTTGAGTGCCATGGTATCAGTCCTTTGTTGTTATTCTTCCCGGAGCAGGCCCTTGCCGTCAGGGAAGGGGAATGTACTTAATAATGGTGTTGGTGTAGTTGTCGTCAAAGGAAATCGCGGTGACATCATCGTAATCCACCACATCCAGCTCGTCGTCCCACCGTCCGGTGGCGTCAAAGTACCAGAAGGTGAACTCATCCTCCCGGATTTCCATCAGCTTGCCAATGAGGAAGTCCTCTTCCTCGGCACTTTCGATGATGCAGTAGTCGTACCGGCCTTTGAGGGAGAGTAGCGCCGTCCTCCAGCTGGTTAAATCCACAAAGGTGGGGGTTTTCAGCTTGGCGTAGACCCCTTCGGCGGCGATGATCCGCTCAAAAAACTCTTCGCTGCCGTCCCGTATCACATCGTAGATGTCGTCCAGACAGATGATGCGGTAGCCGTCGGGGTTAAAATCGTAAAACACATGGACCAGCAGCAAATCGTCGGAGCGGGCAATGGGGATGCAAAGCAGCTCCGGCTCGACCACCTCTGTCCGCTCGATGCTCAGAACCCAGCGGCCAGCAATGGCGTTATCAATTAGTTCCAACAGATCGGAAAGTTCCATACAACGCCTCCTTGGAATGTGCAAAGGTTATTTTATCACATCCCACACTCTTTTACAAGAAAACAAGCACTCTAAGTCCATGATAAAAAGGCGGATTTTCCCGCTTATGTTCGGCACAAAGCCTTACTCCCGGGGGCGGCCGCCTTCTCCCTTGCTTAAAATTGCCTTGAGGATAAAGCCCCCCATTACCGCAACAGGCAGGGAACCACCAAAGACCGCGGGCTCCAGAAAGGAGCCTGCCACTCCTGCCGCAATGGTTGCAATCACAGCCAAACCGATCATAAATACAACTCCTTTTTGATAAGAAAACCGCCCCGGCAACTCCGAAGCGGTTTAGGGGTTATTGCTTGTTTTCCTCCGAGAATTCCCGGGCCAGACGGACGTTTTCTTCATCCACCAAGGGGGTTTCGTCCTCTTTGGTGTCCGACATAGTGACGGCATTGGTAAGATACAGGGGCGTCACTTGTTTGTCCTTGGGAACCCGGGCCCTGTTGCCGTGGAGGATTTTATTCTGTTCTTTTGCCATGAGAAACACTCCTTTTACCGGCTTGTTGAACCGGTCCCTGTTAGCATTCCCGGCAAAAAAAGTGGATATGCAGGTTTATACCTTGTCAAAGGCCTGCCGAATATCGGCGATGATGTCCTCCACGCTTTCCAGCCCCACCGAAAAGCGGATCAGGCCGGGGCTTATTCCCGCGGCTGCCAGCTGCTCTTCGGTGAGCTGGCGGTGGGTGGCGCTGGCGGGGTGGAGGACGCAGGTGTGGATATCCGCCACGTGGACCTCGTTGGAACAAAGCTTGAGGCTGTCCATAAAGCGGATGGCCGCCTCCTTACCTCCCTTAATGGCAAAGGAGATGACGCCGCTGGAACGCCCGCCCAGATACTTCTGGCACAGGTCGTGGTATTTGTCGGTGGCAAGACCGGGATAGGTGATGCTCTCCACCTTTTCGTGGCTGGAAAAATACCGGGCCACCTTGAGGGCGTTTTCGCAGTAGCGGTCCATCCGCAGGGCCAGAGTGTCCAGCCCCATGTTCAGCAAAAAGGCGGAGTGGGCGGCCGGGTAGCAGCCAAAGTCCCGCATCAGCTGCATTCTGGCCTTGAGGATATAGGCCATCTTGCCATAGGTTCCGGTGTAGGAAATGCCGTGATAGCTTTCATCCGGCTGGGTAAGGTCGGGGAAGTTGCCGTTCTGCCAGTCAAAGTTGCCGCTGTCCACAATGACGCCCCCCACCTGTACGGCGTGGCCGTCCATATACTTGCTGGTGGAGTGAACTACAATGTCGGCTCCATGTTCAAAGGGGCGGCAGAGAATGGGGGTGGCAAAGGTGTTGTCGATGATGAGAGGTACCCCATGGGAGTGGGCAATATCCGCCATCCGGCGAATATCCAGCACCGTCAGGGCGGGGTTGGCCAGGGTTTCACCAAACATGGCCTTGGTGTTGGGCTGAAAGGCGGCGTGAATTTCCTCATCGGTTGCGTCGGCCCCTATAAAGATGCACTCGATCCCCAATTTCTTCAGGGTAAAGGCAAAGAGGTTGATGGTGCCGCCGTAGATGCTGGAGGTGCTGACAAAGCTGTCCCCCGCGCTGCACAGGTTGAGGATGGACAGCAGGGAGGCCGCCTGACCCGAAGAGGTGCACATGGCGCCGATGCCGCCTTCCAGCTCGGCAATTTTGCCCTCCACCGCCATGACGGTGGGGTTGGCAAACCGGGAGTAGATCAGGGCCTTGGTGGGGTCGTCAAAGACTGCGCCAATATCCTCGGTAGAGTCAAATACATAGGTGGTGCTTTGGACAATGGGCATCACTCTGGGCTCGGTGTTCTGGGGAGTATAGCCGGAGTGAATGCACTTGGTTTCGATGTTCATGGTGTCGCCCTCCTCTATTTGGTGGCTTTGAGTTGCCGCCTGTTTTACCATAAGGCCGGGCCATGGCCCGGCAGCACTGCCAAGGCGGGAATTGCCCCTGTCCTTGCCATTCAAGTGAATTGACTATAGCACGGAATTCATCCTCTGGCAATCCAATTTGCAGAATTTACCCGCAATCCAGAAGCAGGCAGCCGAAAGGCAGGGAGAAATCTCCCGTCCCCGCTGCCTGCCATGGGGTGCTTCCCCCCGCAGAAAACGCGCTGTATCTGATCCGGCAAGCTGCAAGGCTCCTACCCTTTGAGAATATCCTCCAACTGGGCGTAAGAATCGATGACCTTGCCTACAATGCCGTAATTCACCGCTTCGCCCGCGCCCATCCAGAAGTTGCGGTCGGTGTCTTTTTCTACCTTTTCCAGAGGCTGCCCCGTAGCCTTGGAGATCAGGGCGTTGATCCGGGAGCGGATTTTAAGCAGCTCGTTGGCTTCAATTTCAATATCCACGCTCTGGCCCCGCACGCCGCCCAAGGGCTGGTGAATCATATACCGGGTGTTGGGCAGGGAAAGGCGCCGGCTCTTGTCCGCCGCCAGATAGATGCTCACGCCGGCGCTGGCCACCCATCCGGTGCCAATGATGTAGACCGGGGGCTTTATAAAGCGGATCATGTCGTGGATGGTGTCTCCCGCCTCCACGTGGCCGCCCTGACTGTTGATAAACAGCTTGATGGGAGCATCCCCCATCTCTTGCAGAATCAGCAGTTGGGCGCAGATTTTCTGGGCCAGCTCCTGATTGATTTCACCGCTGATCATGATGCTGCGGCTGTCCAGCAGCTTGCGGGTCAGCAAACTTTGCTCCCGCGCATCTTCCCGATGGTTGTCTTCCTCGTTGTAAAACATATTCAAATGTCCTTTCCCTCGTATTTTCTATGCAAGTCAGGCTGCTACCGGCGGCCTCCAAAACCACCGGAACGTCCGCCGCCTCCGCCGCCTCCGCCAAAGCCGCCGCCGGAACGTCCGCCGCCTCCGCCAAAGCCGCCGCCGCCAAAGCCGCCGCCG
>CALCSA010000404.1 GCA_937894185.1 uncultured Clostridia bacterium
GGGCGGCCCAGCCGGACCGCCCTGCACCGCTTTGTCTTTACAGCAGGTGGTTTTCCAGAACCTGCTTGCCGTAATCGAAATTTTCGATCTTGAGGTAATACTCGGCGGCATCGATAAGGGCCTTGGCGGGAGTGAGCCCGATGATCTCGCTGCCGATAATCTCCACGCCCCAGCGGGCGGCCTCGAAGCGGATGGCTTCATAAGTGCGGTAAAGGGGGGTTCCCTCGTAGTTTACCATGTTCATGGAAACCTGAGCAATGTTCCGGTCCTCCAGCATGACGCCAATGGCCTTGCAGTGCTGGTATCCTCCGGAAGAACCCCGGATGGTCTTGGCGATCTTGTTGGCGATGTCCAGATCGGAGGTGTTGAGGTTGACGTTAAAGGCAACCAGAGGGGGCCGGGCCCCAATGGCGGTGATGCCTGCGGTGGGGTGGATTTTCCGCTCGCCGTAGTCGGGAGCCCAATCTTCCTCCAGCAGCTTTTCGGGCATCCCCTCGAACTGGCCCTTGCGCACCTTGGCCAGATTCTTCCGCTCGGGGCGGCTGGCGGAGTACTCGTACAAAAAGCTGGGGATCTTCAGTTCATCCCAAATCCGCTGGGCCACCTGCTTGGAAAGCTCCACACACTCCTCTACAGTGACATCCTGAATGGGAACAAAGGGGATGACGTCGGTGGCGCCCATTCGGGGATGCTCACCGCTGTGCTTGGTCATGTCAATCTTCTCACTGGCCAGCTTGCACAGGCGGAAGGCGGCTTCCGCAATCCCTTCGGGGGAGCCCACCAAAGTAAAGACGCTACGGTTGTGGCTGGCGTCGGAGGAATGGTCCAGCAGAGTGACACCGGGGACGCTTACGGCGGTCGCGACCAGAGCACCGATGACGGCTTGGTCTTTGCCTTCGCTGAAGTTGGGGATACATTGAACGATTTTTGCCATTGATAAGTCCTCCTATTTTAATGCTCTCGGTTAAAGTGTGTTATGCGTTGAGGTTGGGAACGAACATCTTGATAAACCATACGGTGGCAGGCTGATAGATGATGTCCACCAAGAAGGCACCTACAATGGGAACAATCATCATGGCCCGGCGGGACATGCCGTAGCGCTCGTTAACGGCGGTGAGGTTGACGATGGCGGTGGGAGTGGCTCCC
>CALCSA010000405.1 GCA_937894185.1 uncultured Clostridia bacterium
AGGGAAATATCCTGAGGGATGCGGTATCCCGCCTCCTGAATGGCCCGCGCGGTGCCAATGGCCATGCTGTCGTTATCAGCCAGCACCGCCCCTTGGGGACGGTACAGGCCTTCGGCAAGCAGGCGCTTCATGCCGTTGTAGGCGCCGTTAAGGGTGGGCTTGAGCAGCACCGGTTCCGGCGGTTCCAGCTCCAGCTCGGCCAGAGCTTCCAGATACCCGGCATACCGCTCGGTCAGGTTGGATACCGTAACGCTGGTTTTAAAATATCCAATGTTGCGGTGGCACAGACTGTATAAATATTTGACGGCAGAGTAGGCAATGCTGCTGTTTGCCATCACCACGCTGTCCACGCCCTGATGCTGCATGCTGTTATCGATCACCACAATGGGGGATTTAATATCCCGAAAGAGAGAAAAATCCGCAGGGTCCAGCTCTGTTCCCAGCAAGATCACTCCGTCCATGGGGTCTTCCGCCGCCATGCGCAGAGTTTCCCGCAGGGTGGAATTGTCGCAGCCGCACATGATTAAATCGTAAGAATAGCGCCGGCATTCGCTTTCGATCTGATCGATGATAGAGGCTACAAACCCCTGGTTTTCTTCCACCGCCATGCCGTGGGCGGAGTATTTGATAAAGCGTATGCTACAGCGCGATTTTTTGAACTGCTGGGAGCGGGGCAAATAGTTAACTTCATCCAGAATCTGCTGTACACGGGCACGGGTTTGTGGGCTGACACCTTTTTTCCCGTTGAGCACCAGCGACACCGTTGCGGGCGAAACCCCCGCCATGGCCGCGATTTCTTTTACTGTCATACTTTATTTGCGCCGCTTTCCATCATAAATTCGGCAAATCCTTTCATCAAAAAGTCCGCTACGGCAGCGCCGGGGTCCAGTATATCCCGGGAGCCTTCGCCCCGCCCGGCCGCCCGGCCATGCTTGGCGGTCATACCTTGGGTGGCCAAAAAACCTTCATGGGCGCGGTGGGCCGCACCCAAGGCCGCATCCTTGAGGGAAGCGCCGGTTTTGCAGTCCTCCAGCAGGGATTCCACCGCGGGAGCCATGCCGTCCAGAAAGGTTTTTTCCCCCGGCCGGGCCTTTCCCCGCTGCATTACCCCTTGGTAAAATCCCTGAAAAAACATGGCCACGCCTTCCAGATTCAGGGCCTTACGCCCCACCACCGCCTTGCCCGCCGCCATCAGCCCCGATGCCATAAGGGTACCCATGGTGGAAGGCACCGCCGTTGACATGGCCTTGCCCGCCAGATAGGCAAGCCTGCCGATATCTTCTTGATCCTGCCGGGCGATGGCGTTGCTTGCAGCCCGGAATCCGTCGCTCATGGTAAGGCCCAGATCTCCGTCGCCCACCACGCTGTCAAGCCGGGTTAAATAGTCGCGATTCGCTTCCATTATATCAGCCCAATGGCTCATTAGCAACTTAAAATCATTGGCGCTATTCATCTTGTTTCCCCCTCGCAGCCCTTGTCAAAGGGCGAATTGCTTGAAGAACGGCGTATCGGCCGGTGCGCCGATATATTGCCTGAGCTCTTCGTCCAGCCGGAGCAAAGAGATAGAGGCTCCCGCCATTTCCATGGAGGTTGCGTATTCCCCCACATAGGTGTGATACACCGGAATTCCTTTTTGCTCCAAGACTTGGGCCACTCTGCGGTAGATGATGTACTGTTCCTCCAGCGGGGTGGCGCCCAGACCATTGATGAGCACAGCTACCTCGTCCCCGGCCGAGTAGGGCAAGTCGGCCAAAATGGGGGAGAGCATCTCGTCCACGATCTCGTCGGCGGGCAGCAGCTTACCCCTGCGGATGCCGGTCTCGCCGTGGATACCCATGCCGATTTCCATTTCGTCCTCGCCGATTTCAAAGCCGGGGCGGCCCACCCGGGGCACGATACAGGGGGTGAGGGCTACCCCCATGGTGCGGACATTGTCGCAGGCTTTGAGGGCCACCCGTTTGACCTCGTCCAGAGAAAGCCCGGCAGCGGCAGCGGCTCCGGCACACTTGTAGACAAAGAAGATGCCCGCTACCCCCCGTCTGGTGCTTTTTTCCCCGGCTTTAACCGGAACACCCGAGGCCACATCCTCTCCCGCCACCACTGACTCCACCCGGATGCCTTCCTCAAAGTCCGCCATTTCGGCCGCCATGTCAAAGTTGAAGATATCGCCGTTGTAGTTTCCGTAGATGTAGAGCACTCCTGCTCCGCTGTCAATGGCCCGGGTCACGGCAAGCATCTGCTCTGCCGAAGGGGACTGGAACACATCGCCAATGGAGCAGCCGTCCAGCATGCCCTTTCCCACATAGCCCAGAAAGAGGGGCAGGTGCCCCGAGCCGCCCCCGGTGGCGATGCCCACTTTGCCCTCCTGCTTGTGGGCGGATACAAGGCAGCGGCGATCCTCTCCCACCTGTTTGACCGAGCCGGAATGGGCGGCGTAAAGCCCTTCCAGCATTTCGTTTACAAAATCTTCCGGCCTGTTGATGATCTTTTTCATATGGTCACGCTCCCTTGCATCTTATCCTGTGATTGCCCCGCACAAAGGGCATGGGCACATCACCCTGTTTGGGTGTTCCCCATGCCCTTTGTGTTAAATAGCGCCTTTTTTTAGAATGATGCAGGCATAAAAGGCCCGCTCTCCGGTGGACACCACGGCGTAGGCGTCCTTGGCCCGCTGGTAGAACTGGGTGCGGCTGACCGCCTGTGTTTTGACTCCCTGCTGATACCGCTCCAGCACCTGTTTGAACGCAGCCCAGATGGACGGATCGTCCGGCAGCATACCGGGATCAGGACTCATCAGAGTCACGGGGGTTTCCACAAAGGTGTCCAGTGGAAGCAGCTGCAGAATGGCATCCAGCATCTGTTCGCCACCGTGGCCGTCTGCCCGCACGCATCTTTTTGCGGTGGAAACCGCGGGAAAGTTGGCGTCGGCAATGACCAGCTCGTCTCCATGGCCCATTTCCGCAAGAATTTTAAGCAGCTCGGGTGAAAGTATGTGGGGTATACCTTTTAGCATAACCGTTCCTCCCTGTGTCAGAACCTTCTATTCTCAGGAAAAGCCGCCCGAAAGGGCAGGCTCTTCGTCCCGGATGAGTCTCCTCCCCCAAAGCTGCGGCTCCACTCAAGCGGGCAGGGCTCCTCCTTCGGTATGCCTTGGACTTTAGCCGCCGACCTGCTCTCCGTCCAAGG
Source organism: uncultured Clostridia bacterium (assembly GCA_937894185.1). Taxonomy (GTDB): domain Bacteria; phylum Bacillota; class Clostridia; order Oscillospirales; family Ruminococcaceae; genus WRAV01. The sequence continues at coordinate 3,187 of CALCSA010000405.1, forward strand.
TGTAATGGTCCACAACGCCGCAGATGGTCAGGTCGGCGATGATCTCCTCATCCTCCAACAGCATTTTGGCCGCGCCGCCGTCGATATTCACCAATACCAGATTGCCCACCCCGGCACAGGCGCAGTCAAAGGCCACCAAATTGGGGCCTTCCGGCAGGCCGTTTTCTCCAAGATAGCGCACCAGCATTAGCTTGTAACCCCTGTGGGTCTCCTCCTTGACGGTGGATACCAGATTACCTACCACCCGCGCAAGCTTCAAGGAATCCTCTCCCTATGCCTGATGGGGCAGAATCTGCTCCACATCCTCGTGAGGGCGGGGGATGACATGGACGCTGATCAGCTCGCCCACACGCTGTGCGGCGGCTCCTCCCGCCTCTACCGAGGCTTTGACCGCCCCCACATCGCCCCGAACCATTACCGTGACAAGGCCCGCGCCAATTTGTTCTTTGCCCAGCAGCCGAACATTGGCTGCCTTTACCATGGCGTCCGCCGCCTCAATTGCTCCGATCAAACCTTTTGTTTCCACCATACCCAGTGCCATTTTTTCCATTCTAAAAGCTCCTCTCCATCTACATTATTAGGAATTTTGTATGTCAAATTCATCCACTATCCCTGTAATAGCAAGATCGCAGGGGGGAAGAATCCCCCGGAACAGCAATGCTGCCTCCTTTGCGCCGATGCAGGTGACTATATCATCCATCCCGGCCTGCCGGGTGGCGTCTCCCGCCACCACCAGAGTGCCGGGCTTTCCCGGTTCCAGCAGGCGAACTATCAGCAGCTTGATTCCCCTGAGCGCCGGGTCCTTTACCGTGGCCACCACCGTGCCTTCCACCCTGCCCATCAGCATTTGATCACCTCTTAAGGTTTGCCTGTAATTTTGTTAC
>CALCSA010000406.1 GCA_937894185.1 uncultured Clostridia bacterium
CTGAAGCTCTAGCAGTCCCGCCCGAAGGTCGATATTCTCTACAATGATATTTCCAAGGTGCATGGTCAGCAGGGCCAGCCAGCGGTTGGAAAACACAAAGACCAACGCTTTAAAAAGGCTGCCGAATACCATCGACCAGTCCACACCACGGCCCCCGGCTTCCTCCACAATGTCAAAAATGAGAAAGAGTAGGGAAACCGCCAGCACTAGACCGTTGACCCAACTGCTGAAACTAAGTAGATATAGGATGATAGGGTTGCCCCAAAACTGATCGGAAACGGATAATACCAGCTCAATGATGCCTTGGGTCATGGCAAGAAGGCGCTGCTGAAAAAAGCCTAAGGTAAAATCAAAAAAGGCTTGAAAAAACCAATCCATGCCATCACATCCCGATCAGCTTCCATCCCCAAACCGGGAAGGAGGCTACCAGAGCAATGCCCACCACCACCGCCACAATAGGAAGCAATTTTTCCGAAGATCCCATTCCCTGCCGGTGAAGGATAACAGCTTTGGCGATAAAAAAGACTAAAAAGCCAATCAGGGTGGCTGAAATAAGGGGAACAGCAACGTAGTTAACAAGGAATTTGGCGGTGGACAGGACTTCGGCCTTGGCCGCTTCCATCCCCATTTCAATGTTAGAAGAAGTCAGGCTGAGAAGGGCAGAATTGAGACGGTTCATAGAGCGATACTCCTTTCCCGCTCCTGCTGGGGAGCCTTGGGGTTATTTTGTTGTTGGGCCTTTGGAAGCTGCTTAATGTTCTGATTAATCTCCCGCAGGTTACACAGGTCTTGATTCCAGTCCTTAGACAGCGGAATTTTATCGATTACCTTGCCGGGAAAGCCCAGCTGTTCCAACTGTTCCCGATATCCCCGCCGGATTTCCTCTCCTTTTTCATCGTTGTCCGGGGCCAGATAGATGGTTTTCACCTGATCCACTCCCAACCGTTCCAGATGATAGGGCAGGGTGTCATAGCACATTCCCGCAACGGCAAGGTAGTCGAATTTCTTGTAATCGATCTTATTCATCTTGAGCATGGTCATAAGGGACATGGCATCAATGGGGGCCTCGCAGACAAACAACCGGGATGCTTGGTTATCCACATAGAAAGCTACTTCCTTCCGGCTGTTTTCCATATCCCGGCGAAAGGGTTTTTCCCGATAGGTGGATGTACCCCGGGCACAGGCAAAAGCGGGATTAGAGTCCTTATCAAAGCCCACGAAGACGCAATTGTGATGATCGTCCTCATAGAGCTGCTTACGGTTCACCATATCGGTAATAATGGCCGGGTCAATTCCTCTGGATTTATTCAAATACGCATACACCCTCGAATAAGGATGCTTTTTGCCTCGGGTCTGCGCTTTTGGGGGCAACTTTACTGGCCCGGTGGGTTTCTTCTGCTGTTGTGTAAACAAGGTAGTGGGATACTCCTTGCGGATACTATCGGCAGGAAGTTCACCCCGCAGCATGGAAATAGCCTTTGCCTGATCTACTCCATAGATGAACATTGCAAAG
>CALCSA010000407.1 GCA_937894185.1 uncultured Clostridia bacterium
TTGAGGAAGAAGTTCTGGTAGGCACGGCTGGGCCGTCCCGCCGAAGGAGAGGTGACGTAACCGGCGACCTTGATCCCCTCCAAAGGCAGCTCATGGCTGACGGCGATCATCCCGGTGGCAAATTCCTTGCCGTACACCGCCGAAATCACCGGCAGCAGCTCTCCCCCGCCGGAGGTCTGTAGACGGACCTTGCCGTCCCGCACAAACCGGAAGCTGACCTCGGGGTGGGAGAGGGCGCATTTATCCACCACTTGGGCCACGGCGTTGCCTTCCCCCACATCTTTTTTGAGAAACTTCATCCGAGCGGGGGTGTTGTAAAACACATCCCGTATGGTGAGGACAGTGCCCACCGGGCAGCCTGCCGGCTCCAGGGAAAGCTCCTCGCCCCCTTCGATGCGGTAGAGGCTGCCCTCTTCTTCTTCGGCGGTTTTGGAAAGAAGCTCCACCCTGCTCATAGCGGCAATGGAGGCCAAGGCTTCCCCCCGGAACCCCAAAGTCAAAATGGCTTCCAGATCGGACTGGGTTCTCACCTTGCTGGTGGCGTGACGCAAAAAAGCGGTGGGGATTTCCCCCCGGGGGATGCCACAACCGTTGTCGCTCACCCTTAGCAGGGAAATCCCGCCCCGTTCAATCTCCACCGTAATGGCGGTGGCTCCTGCGTCGATGGCGTTTTCAATCAGTTCCTTGGCGATGGAAGCAGGGCGCTCCACCACCTCACCGGCGGCAATCAGCTCGGCCAAAGCCTTGTCCAGTACATGAATTTTGCCCAATTAAGAAGCCTCCTTTCCGCTCAAATCATCAGAAACACGGGCGGTATAGTAATCCATTGTACAACGCTAAAGGTGTTACGACAACGGGTTTTACCCGCTGGCATCCGTAGGCTTGGGATTGGCTATACCATCCGATTCAGGTCGCCTGACAGGCGGCTGCGCAGCGAATGCCTGATTTTGTATTTTTAAGTAACCGGTTATCAAACACCCTGTAAAATCCTGTCACAGTATACCAAATTACGGCAAATACCGTCAAGTATGAGGATTTGCTGCAGATGGTGACTAAAATCGAAGGCCCTTTCATATGATAGTAGTAACATCACAGCCGATCGGCGGCGATTGGAGCTGAAAGCATGAATATGAGCTATCCTTCCGGCAATACATATCTGCTCCCCAAAAACCTGCCCAGAAATATTCGTTGGGCCCGCATTCTTCTAAATTCCTACAGCGGACGGGAATCGGAGCTGACCAGTATTCACCAGTACATCTATCATCGCCTCATCGCCCAGCCCACCACGCCCGATATTGCCGAAAACCTGTTGTTTATCGCCTTTCAGGAAATGGGACATCTTAATTTGCTGGGGGCTACCATCAATATGCTGGGGCTGCGGCCCAGCTATACCTTCTATCAAGGGACACGGCGGCTGCGGTGGAACTCGGGGTTTGTTCAGTATGGGCGCAACCTGCGGGAAATGCTGGACTTGGATCTGGCGGCAGAGCAGCGCTCCATCGATGCTTACGAACAGGCCCTGGGTCTGATACAGGAGGAGCAGATTCAAAAAATGCTGCGCCACATCATTGAGGAAGAGAAGAAACACATTCAGATTCTGACCGGGCTGCGGGACAGCTTGTAGCGGTGGCCCGGCGCAGACAACCGGTGGCAGGCGCATTGGTGCTGACCATGGCGGCCGCTCTGGCCACCGGAATCTTTTGCGTCCGGCTGGTTTGGGAGTACGCCGATTGGTACGGATACCTTTCCATGCCGCCTTTTGCAGCGCCCTTCTGGCTGTTGGCCCTTGGCTACGGGTTGCAGTGGCTTTTGCTGGGTGTCGGCACGGGCATGGCGCTGGCCGTTCCGATTCACCCGTGGGAGCAGGGAGCCATCCTGCGGCTGTATCTGGGCTGCCTGACGCTGAGCCTGCTGTTGCCAATCTGCCTTTTGCGGTGGGAGTTGCCCCACATCGCTTTTGCTCTGGCGGCGCTGCTCCTGCCCCTGTGCTCCTTTTTGATTTCCGCTGCCGCCCGGGCTGACAGAGCGGCGGGGCTTCTGCTGTTTCCCCTGTTTGTCTTTGCCGGGTATCAGGGGTATTTGCTGCTGGGCATCTGCCTGCTGGGATAAATCCAAAAACGACAAGGAGACCGCGTCCCCAAAGGAATGCGATCTTTTTTGCTGTCCGTGTTTACTGATACCCCTCGGCCCAGACCGCCGTTCCCTGCTTCAGGGAGGCCGGCAGGTCCAGCACCCGCTGATTTTGACTCCCCCG
>CALCSA010000408.1 GCA_937894185.1 uncultured Clostridia bacterium
TGGTAAATTTGCGAGAGGCAGGTGGCCAATTTTCCGCTGCCCGGTCCGGGAGCAGTGACCACCACCAAGGGGCAGGTGGTGGGAATATAGGGGTTGGCGCCGTAGCCCTCGTCACTGACAATCAGCGAAATATCCGTGGGGTAGCCCTTGGTGCGGCGATGAATAAAGGCCTTGATTCCCCGCATTTCCAGCTTTTTTCGAAAGGCCTCGGCAGAGGGTTGTCCATCAAACAGGGTGATGACCACCGAATTGACGGCAAGCCCCATCCCCCGCAAATTATCGATTAGCCGAAAGACGTCCATATCGTAGGTGATGCCCAAATCGGCACGTATTTTATTCTTTTCAATGTCCTGCGCCTTGATGCACAGAAGAATTTCCGCCTTATCCCGCAGTTTTTGCAGCAGCTTGATCTTTCCGTTGACATCAAATCCGGGAAGCACCCGGGCGGCATGGTAGTCATCAAAAAGCTTGCCGCCAAACTCCAGATAGAGTTTTCCCTTGGATTTTTCCATCCGCTCCAGAATTTGGGCGCTCTGTTTTTGCATATAAAGATCTGCATCAAAACCGATCTCCACGTTTTCACATCCTCATCCGAGATTCCATTACATACTCCCTTATAGCATAACACAAAACCCGGGCCCTCACCAGCCCAAAAAAAATATTTTAAGCCACAATACATATTTTATCAGCCAACCTTTGGCCGGAGATTTCCGCAAATTTCTGTGAGATTTCCACAAGGCAAATCGGCTGAAATGATCTGCTTTCCGGCTGAAGGCAGGCGCTCTTTGCGGATATAAAAGGTATGTTCTACAGCAAGAGATGCATACTAAGTGCATCCCTTTCATAAAGGAGAAATGCCAATTGTCCAGGCAGAAGAACCAATCGGATCAGCAGGTTGCGCAGCAGGTGCAAAAGCTCAATGAGGAACTAAAAGGCACTCCCGTTTCCCCAAACCTTGCAGACAATGTGCAGACACTCAAAAGCCTGTTTGATAAGGACGACACCTTCCTTGTGCGGGAGGTGCAGAACCAGAAGGACCCCGCCCAGCAGTATGTGGTAGCTTACTGCGCCGGAATGATCGACAACGGCTTTGTGAGCGAAAACATCATCTGGCCCCTGACTTACTCCGAGCCGAACACCACCGAAGAAAACCTTCTGGACGCCGTGGCAAGACAGGTGCTTTTGGTCCACAACCCCACTCCCATCGAGAGCTTTCAGCAGGTTGTGGAGGCGGTGACCTACGGAGATTCGGTGCTCTTTGTCCCCGGCGAGAACAAAGCTCTCACCCTGAGCACACAAGGGTTTCCGTTGCGGGGGGTTTCGGAACCCAACGGGGAAATCGCTCTTTCCGGGCCTAAGGAGGGCTTTGGGGAATCCTTAATCCTCAACCTTGCCTTTCTGCATCGACGGCTGCGCACCCACGACCTCAAGATGGAGATGCGCAGCTTTGGGGTTCGCTCCCGCACCCAGGCCTGTATCTGCTATCTGGACAGTCTGGTCAACCGGCCGGCTTTGGAGGAGCTGCTGCGGCGGCTGGACTCCATCGAAATTGATGGCGTGCTGGATTCCAATTACCTCAACGAGCTGATTCGGGATAACCCCCTGTCCCCCTTTCGTTCCACCGGATACACCGAGCGCCCCGATGTGGTGGTGGGTAAGCTGTTGGAGGGGCGGATTGCCATTGTGCTGGATGGAACCCCGGTGGTGCTAACCATCCCCTACCTGTTTATTGAGAACTTTCAGAGCAACGAAGATTATTACCTGAGCTTTTACTACACCTCTTTTTCCCGGATGCTGCGGATGGTGGGTTTTTTGCTCAGCATCCTCACCCCGTCCCTCTATCTGGTGGTCACCACCTACCACTATGAGCTGCTGCCCACCTCCCTGCTGCTGAACATTGCCAGCGAGCGGCTCAACGTTCCCTTTCCCATGGCACTGGAGCTGCTGCTGATGCTGGTGATGTTCGACATCCTGCGGGAAACCGGTGTGCGGATGACCAGCGGCGTGGGGCAGGCCATGAGCGTGGTGGGTGCTCTGGTGCTGGGTTCCGCGGCGGTGGACGCCAAAATCGTCTCCTCTCTGGTGATCATTATGGTGGCCCTCACCGGAATCACCAGCCTGCTGGTGCCAAAGCTCAACACGCCCACTTTAATGGCCCGGATGTTCCTCTTTGTCTTTGCCGCCTTTGGAGGATTCCCCGGGCTGACCATGGGCTGTGCCTTTCTCCTCATTCACATGCTGCGGCTCAAATCCTTTGGGCTATGGCAGATTTCCCCCACGGGAGACCTGCAGTATCAGCAATTTAAGGATATTGGATTCCGTGCTCCCCTGTGGCAGATGCGCCAGCGGCCCGCCGCCATTGCCTCCCAACTCACCCGGCTTAGGCCAGCCAAAAGGCGGTGGTGGAATTGAAGCCCAAGTTGATTGCCCCGATGCTCTGCCTTCTCCTCCTTCTGAGCGGGTGCGGCAACTACCGGGAACTGAACGAGTTCGATATTGTGGCGGGAATGGCCATTGACCAGTCCCGGGAAGGCTACAAGGTAACTCTGGAGCTGATTGATCTGGAGGGCAGCCTGCAGGAGGGGATCAAATCCTACCCGGTGTCTCTGGAAGGGGCAACGGTCCCCCAAGCTTTGGAGCAGGCCAAATCCAAGCTGAGCCGCCAGTTCCACTACGGGAATATGGAAGTGATCGTCCTTGGCCATCAGGTGGCGGAGCAGGGAATCGCCAGCCTGCTGGACGGCTTTTTGCGGGATGTCAACATCCGGGAGACTATACAGCTGGCGGTTTCCTTGGGAGACACAGCGGAAGAAATCCTCTCCGCCAAGGGGCGGGATCTTTCGGTGGCCTCCTACGCCTTGAGCAAGATGATTGCCCACGCCAACGACACCCAGCTGCAACCAAGGGAAGTCTCCATCTACAACGCGCTGGATGCTCTGCAAACCCCGGGGAAATCCCTGATCCTGCCTGCCGTCAAGGCGGAGCAGACCAATCAGGAGGATGTTTGCATCCAGCTGGAGGGGCTGGCGGTGTTTGAGCAGGACAGCCTGAGCTACACCCTGCCCGAAGCTTATATCCCCTTTTATCTCTTTGGGGCAGGGCGGCTGGGCTCCCACGATCTGGCCTTTGAGCTGCCGGAAAGCGGGGAAAAATCCACCATCCACATCACCCAAAGCAAGACGAAGCGCTCCTTTTGGCAGGAGGGGGAACACATCGCCTTTTTGCTGGACATCCGGGCCAAAGGGCAGCTGGACCAGGCGGTGGCCGGGGTGGATCTGCGGGACCCTTCCGTCAAAGCCGCCTTGGAGCAGGCGGCGGCGCAGGCCCTGCGTGACCGGATGCTGGAGCTTCTGGACTATCAGCGGCAACAGGGGGACGCCAACGCCGCCGATTGGGAGCACGACATCTATATGAAGGACGGCTCCCTGTGGGAAGCCATTGAATCTAAAAGCAAGGAGGCCCGGTCGGGGGTAACCATGGAGGTCAACGTCACCGTGGAGATTCTGGACTCGGGCATTGTGCGGGGCGTATGAAAGATCAAATCATGGATGTGATTCTACTGGCGGCGATGTTTCTCGGGGTTTACCTGTTTGATTACCGCCCCCACAAACAGCAGCGGGGCCCAACGGTCAACCTCTGGTATCTGGCGCTGCTGCTGCTCAGCGCCGTCATCATAGCGGCGGTTACTCTGCTGCCGGAACTGCCTAAAATCGCCGACCTGTTTGCTCCATACTTCCGGTAGTCAGGGCCCGAAATCCCCGGCCATCTCCGGCGGCTTCTCAAGAGAAGCCCCGATGGCCGCACTCATCAAACTCTAGGGCTGCGGGATGCAAGCGTTCTGCCCCAGCCTATTGAGAAAGGCCGGTTGATCCATGAAGGTTCAGGAAATGTCTGTACGTCAGGCTATCTGCCTGATGGTTTTGTTCTTAACGGGAAACAGCGCTCTCTTCGGCATCAATCACTACGGTGGCCGGGACTCCTGGCTGACCTTTTTGCTGGCGGGAATCTGCGCTCTGCTCATCGTCTCCCTTTACGCCAGGATTCTTCGCCTCAACGGGGAGCACAGCTTTTTTGAAGGGCTCTCCTCCCTGTTTGGGCGGGTGGGGGGCGGCTTGATCACCCTGTTGTTTGTGGTATACTTCCTTCACCTTTCCGCCTTGCTAATGCGCACCCTCAGCGAGTTTGGCCGGGTCAACAGCCTGCAAAATCCCCCCTACCATTTAATTTTGATTCTTTTTACTTTGGCGGGGATTTACCTTTCCCGCAGCGGGGAGGCCATTATGGGGCGATGGGCTCTCATTGTATTTGTGGTGGTGCTGGGGGTTACGCTGTTTATTTTCCTCGCCTCCCTCAAGGATATAAAGGCCATGAACCTCTTTCCCATGCTCCGGCGGAGTCCCGCCGACCTGTTGCGCAGCGGTATCTGGTATCTTTCCTTCCCCCTTCTGGAATGCGTGGTCTTTCTGCCCCTTCTCTCCCGGCGGAAAAACTCCACCGACCTCCCTCGGATTTTCCGCCACGGGGTGCTCTGGTCCGCCGCTATCCTGCTGGCCATGCTCCTTTGCAGCCTGCTGCTATTGGGGGAACCCATGCTCAGCCGCCTGTATTTTCAGACTCACAGCGCCGTCAAGCTGATTCACGTGGGGGATTTCCTTTCCCGTTTGGAGGAGATTGTCTCCATCATCCTGCTGCTGGGCGGGCTGACCAAGTACACGGTCTGCCTGCGGGCCGCTGTAGAGGGCATTTCCCACCTGTTGGGCAGCGACCAGCCGGAATCTCTCACCGCCCCCGTGGGGTTGCTCTCCTTTGCCCTGAGCATGGCGACGGTGAGCAATGTAATGGATCTGGAAAACCTTCTCAACCTCTATCCCGTTTACTCGTGGGTCTTTCAGCTGGGGCTTCCCATGCTAATCTGGGGGATGTTCGAACTCAAACACCGCAAAAAAAACCGGACCATTGCCAGTGACAAGCAATGAGTTCCGGAAAAATCCGTCTATTGGGTATCAAACATCCAAACAACACAAAAAGGCCGCCAAAGTACGGGCGGCCTTAACATTTGTGGCTCCTGCTTTATTGCGCGCGGGTTACCTTGTCCGAGCGCAGGCAACGGGTGCAGGCATAGATGCGGCAGGGAGCGCCCTTTACCATTGCTTTGACACGCTTGACGTTGGGCTTCCAGGTGCGGTTGCTTCTCCTATGGGAGTGGGATACTTGAATTCCGAACGAAACACCTTTGCCGCAGATGTCGCATTTAGCCATAGTCTGCACCTCCTTTGTGTAAAATAATACGCATCCTTTAGTAGGACAACATTATTATTTTATCAGATTTTAACCTGTAATGCAAGTAGCATTTTAATAATCTTTTAAAACTGACCCATTAAATGCTGCACCGCACCAAGGATCGGCTAAAAATCCGGCGAGGTTTCCTGTGCTTTATTTAAAATAGCGGTCCAGCAGGCCCTTAAAAGCACAGCCGTGACGGGCTTCGTCCTTGCACATTTCGTGAACGGTATCGTGAATGGCGTCCAGACCCAGCTGCTTGGCTTTGGTGGCCACACGCTTTTTGCCCTCGCAGGCACCGTACTCGGCGTCAACCCGCAGCTCCAGATTCTTGCGGGTGTCGGCGTGAACCACTTCGCCCAGCAGTTCGGCAAACTTGGCGGCGTGCTCTGCTTCCTCAAAGGCAATACGCTTGTAAGCCTCGGCAATTTCGGGGTATCCTTCCCGGTCGGCCTGACGGCTCATGGCCAGATACATGCCAACCTCGGTGCACTCGCCGGTAAAGTTGGCCCGCAGCTCTTCCAAAAT
>CALCSA010000409.1 GCA_937894185.1 uncultured Clostridia bacterium
TTGCTTTGTTTTTCTCCCTCAGGGACAGGTTTTTGTAAATAGCATAAAATATTTGCATAATAAATAATGTATGTATATTATTGCTGCTGAGATTCCTGCTGCTCCATGGCCTTGAACACTTCCACACAGAATGCTACCTGAAGCCGCAGGATGTTCAGGGCGGCGGCAATGCGCTTGGAAGCCGCAGGCCCGGTAATGCCCAGCTCCCGGCCGATTTCGGCCACCGGCATCCCCAGCCAAAACCGCATGTGAATCACCCGGCTTTGCTCCGGTGTGAGGACATGATCCATGGCAAGGCGCAGAGCGGTGCGGTAGCAGGCGGCCTCCTGCCGGTTATCTTCCCGGCGCATCCAAAGGGGCAGCAGCCGGGGGTCTGTATTGGGGTCGGGCAGAAGCTCCAAAGAGGGGTTACGCAATAAATCCATGGCAAGAATCCTTTCCGGATAAACGCTTAAAGCGTATTAATCGGTCAGCTTGAGGTATCGGCAATCGATGGAGTACACCTCCTGCATTTTTTGAATCAAATCCCACCGGGGAATGCGCCTTCCGCTCTCGTACCCCTGCAGGGTAGAGGTTCCGATCAACAAAAGGTCGGCGGCTTCTGTTTGGTTGAGTCCCGCGTTGATGCGGGCGGCACGCAAGGAAATTTTAACATTGTGATCCATAAATGTCACCTCCTGATTGCATTATACCATTGCAAACGACCTATATCAACGCTAAAAGCGGTAAAATAAATCCAATTATTGATATTCTATCGCTTATAGCGTATAATAAAAGACGAGGTGAGCAAAATGCCCAACAATGCAAGGGATGTATTTGCGTGGAACCTGCGAGAACTTCTGGACTGCACGGGACGAACCCAAGCCGACCTGATTCGGGAACTGGGGTTGCGTCAATCCACGGTTTCCGATTGGATGAGCGGGAAAAAATATCCCCGGGTGGACAAAATACAATTGCTGGCGGATTATTTTGGGGTCAACCGCTCCGCCCTGACCGAGGGACAGCCGGCTCAAAGCCTGCCCGGCACCACAGAATGGCTGCGGGCGGGTAGCCCGGGGGTGCCCCAGCGCGCAGGAGCTGGAAGAGCGACAGCTTGCCACTATTTTGGAAGGCATGGATCTTCTGGCCCGGGCACTTGTGGAGAAAGGTTGATTGTAAAATGATTGTAAAATACTCTCGAAAAGTTGAACGGTACAGCAAATAATGGTATAATTTCTGACGGAACGGCGCAGATAAAGGCTCCGAAGTATTTTGTCGGCCAGAGCGCCCTTGTCGTTTGCGCCTTTCACCGTAAAAGGCAGTCTGTTCAACCCCTGGTCTGAACGCCTGCCTCTGCCCCGAAATTCACCCCATTGCGGCAGCTTCTTTATCACACTCCAAACCCCGGAGGTGTCTTGACGCCTCAGGCAGATGCCGGATTTCCCAGTGTTGGGGGAACTTGCGCCCGCCTTGACGGAACAGGGACTTTCTATCCCTCCGAGGCAACTAACAAGGAGGCAAATCATGAAATACCATAGATTAGCGCTGGCGCTGGCAGTTGTGATGCTGCTGGCTGGATGCGGCGGACAAACTCCGCCGCCGGCATCTTCCGGGGAGGAAGCGTCTCAAATCGAGGCAGCCCCTCAGGCAGCCCCCGACCGTCTGGTCATCGGCATCGCGCAGGATTTTGATTCTCTGGACCCCGCCAAAATCGCCGCCGCCGGAACCGCCGAGGTGATGTACAACATCTATCACGGGCTGATCAACACCACCCCCGAGGGCAAAATCGTCCCCGAACTCTGCGAAAACTACGAGGTGAGCGAGGATATGCTCACCTATACCTTTCATCTGCGGGGGGATGCCAAGTTCCACAACGGCGACCCGGTGCAGGCTGAGGATGTGGCCTACACCTACCGGCGGATGATGGGCCAGACCGAGGATCAGAAGGAGCCTCTCAACGCCGAGCTGGCCAAGAACATCAAGGACATTGTGGTACAGGATGATACCACTGTCCTCTTTGAGTTGAACCAGCCCAGCGCCGCCTTTATCTCCCTGTGTATGGTGGGGATCATCCCCCGGGACAGCGGCGGAGACATTGGAACCCATCCAGTGGGGGCGGGGCCTTACCAGTTCGAATCCTACTCTCCCGGTGTGGGGATTTCCATGACCCGGTTTGAGGACTACTACGGCCAGAAGCCCTTCTTCCCGGCAGTGGACTTTAAAATCTTTACCGACAACACCACCGTCCAGCTGGCGCTGCAACGGGGCGAGCTTCACATCATGAAGTTTGAGGAAAGCGTCTTTTCCTATGACGAAAGCAAGCTTAAGCTGATCAAGCAGCCCCAGAACATGGTGCAGATGCTGGCCTTCAACCACGAGTTTGAGCCCTTTACCCATCTGGAGGTGCGCCAAGCCGTCAACTACGCCATTGACAAGCAAAGCATCATCGATTTCCTTTCCCCCGGTTCCCTGAAGATTGACACCAACTTCAGCCCGGTGATGAGCTTTTACTACAATCAGGAGCTGGAAAACTTCTACCCCTACGACCCCGAGCAGGCCAAAAGTCTGCTGGCACAGGCGGGGTATCCCGATTTGACCTTTACCGTCAAGGTGCCCACCGAGTACAAGTTCCACATTGACACCGCTCAGATTATCCAGCAGCAGCTGGCACAGGCCGGCATCACCATGAAGATCGAGACCATTGAATGGAACGCGTGGCTCACCGAGGTGTATACCGAGCACAACCACGAGGCCACCATTGTGGGTCTGGCGGGAAAAATCGACCCCGGCTCGGTAATGATTCGCCCCACCAGCGGCTATAACCGCAACTTTTTCCACTACAGCAATCCGGAGTACGACGCCCTGGTGGCGCAGGCCGCCGCGGAAGGGGACCAAAACCGCCGGGCCCAGCTGTACAAGGACGCTCAAAAGGTGGCCACACAGGATGCCTTGCTGGTCCCCCTCATGGACCCGGGCAACAACCTGCTGATGGATCAGCACGTGGAAGGATACCTGACCTACCCCATTGGATATATTGACTTGCGAAGCATTTACTGGGCCTGATGGAAATGCCCCGGCTCGTTGCCTTGGAACCTGCATTCACCAAAGGAGTGGACTGTCCCGGCACCGGCTCATTGCCTTGCCGGGGCAGGGCCACTCCCACGCATCGGGCGTGAATGGGGTTTTTAGAACCTGTATTCACAAGCCGAAACGGCGATCTGGCGGCGATTTTTGCGCCGCACTTCTCAAAAAAACCGCCATAGGCGTTAGCCTTATGCCGCCTTTTTTGCTTGCGCGGCATCAAAAATCTCTCGCCATCTCACCACATCTTGTTGTGAATACAGGTTCTTATTTTAAGCCGTCACCGGAAAGGAAGCCATGCATTACGCGCTGAACAAGCTGTTGCAGGCAGCGCTGACTATATTTCTGGTCAGCTTGATCATCTTCCTGCTGTTTCAAATCATTCCCGGCGAGCCTATTCTTTCCCGGATAGGGGACGCCGCCGACCCTGCGCTGGAGGAAGCCCTGCGAATCCAGTACGGGCTGGACAAGCCTGCCCCGGAACGCTATTTTATCTGGATTCGGGGCGTTTTTCAGGGGGATTTGGGGGTGTCCATCCGGTTTGACCGCCCGGTGACCGACCTGATGCTGGAGCGGCTGCCCAATACGGTGGCTCTGGCCTCCATGGCTCTGGTGATGATCATTGCTTTCGGCCTGCCGCTGGGGATTGCCGCCGCCCGGTTTTCCCGGGATGCACGGGGGATTGCGTTTAACCTGTTCACCCAAATCGGAACCTCCATCCCCTCCTTTTTTCTGGCTATTTTGCTGTTGCTGCTCTTCTCCGTCAAGCTGGGCTGGTTTGATGTGATGGGGTATGTCTCGCCGGAGCAGGGGATGCTTCCCTTCCTCAAGGGGCTGTTTCTTCCGGCGGTGGCGGTAGCGGTGGCCTCCGTGGCTACCTTGGCCCGATACACCCGCTCCTCGGTGCTGGAGCAGCTTTCCATGGACTACGTCCGCACCGCCCGGAACAAGGGAGTCACCCAGCGCAGGATTCTCTATCGCCATGTGCTGCGCAACGCCCTGATCCCCATCCTCACCATTTTGGGGATTCTGGTGACCAATGTGCTGTCGGGAGCCATTGTCATCGAGTCGGCGTTTTCCATTCCGGGGCTGGGCAGCCTTCTTCACGGAGGCATCAAAAATCGGGACCTGCCGCTGGTTCAGGGGATTTCCCTGTACATTTCGGTGGTGGTGGTGGCCATGTTCTACCTCATCGACATCCTTTATAGTGTGGTGGATCCCCGGGTAGGAGAGGGGAGGGAGAGCGGGCTGTGAGGCAGTCTTGGAACAAAGCCCTGACCAACCCCTACTTTGTCATCGGCTCGGTGATGATCGCCCTGCTGCTGATTCTGATGGTTTGGGGGATAGCGGGCCCTCCCCACGATCCCACTTTTATCGATATGAGCCAATCCTCCCAGCCGCCGGGGCCTCAGCACTGGTTTGGAACCGACACTCTGGGCCGGGATGTGTTCTCCCGAGTGCTGACAGCGGCGAAAAACGCCTTTGGCACCGGGCTTCTCTCCACCGTCATCAGCCTGTTTCTGGGCTGCCTGCTGGGGCTGATTTCCGGTTTTTCCCGTCCGGCGGCAGATGCCCTTCTCACCCGGATGATGGATGTGATGCGCTGCATCCCCAATCTGCTGTTTGCCATGATGCTCATCGCCCTGTTCGGGGCGGGTTTTTTCAATACGGTGGCGGCCATCTGCTTTATCAACATCCCCAACTTCTACCGCATCACCCGGGGCAGCGTCCTCCAGATCAAAAGCCGGGAGTACGTCATCTGGGCCAAGCTGGCAGGTATCCCCTTCTGGAGGACGGTGCTTGCCCACATCCTGCCCAATATCCTTTCCCCCATCATCGTCATGACCTCTATGACCATGGCTCAGGCGGTGCTGACCGAAACCTCCCTGAGCTATCTGGGTTTGGGGATTCAGCCCCCCGATCCCAGCTGGGGCCAGATGCTGGCCGATGCCCAGCGCAACATCCTCACCGCCCCGTGGGAGGCCCTTTCGGTGGGAGTCTGTATCAGCCTGCTGGTGCTAGGCTTTAACCTGCTGGGGGACGGCCTGCGGGATATTCTGGATGTCCGCAATGTGTAGAGAGCCTGTTATTACCGGGAGAATCCTTACAATCTTTTTTAGAAAGGGGCGTGCAGCGTGAATAAATTGCTGGAAGTAGAAAATCTGCATGTCCATATTCGCAAGGGAAGGCGCAGCCTTGTAGCGGTGGAGGATGTGAGCTTTGCACTGGAGGCAGGCCACACTCTGGGGGTGATGGGGGAATCGGGCTGCGGAAAATCCATCACCTTTTTGGCGTTGACCCGTCTGGCAGCCCCCAACATCCGCATTGCTC
>CALCSA010000410.1 GCA_937894185.1 uncultured Clostridia bacterium
GCGGGGCTTTCCCGCAATACCGTGATTTACGGCCACTCTTTGGATATGAACGACAGCCCCGACGCCCCCTACTTCAGCCAGCTGAAGAAGTACCTGGATCAGGACTTTGCCCAGCAGCACCCCTACATCTACTTTTCGGTGGCGGGAGAGGAACTGGTGTGGGAGGTCTTTGCCGTCTTTCACTCCACCATCGCTCTGCCCTACAACGTTCCCGAGCAGAGCAACGAGGAGTTCACCAACCTGATCAGCGAGGTGAACAAGCGCTCGGAATATATCTACGACGTCAACGTCTCTACCAGCGATAAAATTCTCACTCTTTCCACCTGTGTCTACAAGTACACGCCCGGAGTGTACCCCAACGACTACCGGTATGTGGTGATGGCCAAGCTGGTGAATGCCAACGAGCCTTTTAAGGAAAAGGCCGTGCTGGAAAAGAACCCCAACCCCAAGGAGCCCTGACATCCAACTGCATAGAACACGGGGGGGCCTTGCATCCCCCCGTTTCTTATGGGAAAGGCTCTTGGCAAACCGCTGTCCTTTGAGGTATAATGAAGTGGCAGCGCCCGGTGTTCCCTCCCCCACAGGATGGAGCCGGAGCCTGCCGGGCCCTTTTTGGACAGGCCGATGTGCCTTTCCACCTGTGACAATCTATCTAGCCTGCAACAATCAGCAATCATTCAAAGGTGGTTCACAACCAATGCGAGTGCGAAAAAAACGCCCCAGACGGGGCAATGCCTTTTTGAAAGGGCTGCTGGTCCTGCTTTTGACAGCAGGGGTATCCTTTGGAGGCGCTACCCTTTGGCAACGCTTACAGGAATCCAATTCAGCTGGTTCTCAAACCGGCACTGTTCGATATTCCACCGGGCCTTCTACATCCCCCGACATCCCTTTTGACGAAGAGAGCTTTCAGCCCGAAGCCCCGGAAGAAAGCCCGGCCCAGATGCCTTCTACCTCCTCCTTTGAGGCAGAGCCTTCCGCCCTGCCGGGAGACGCCAACTTTTCATCCTCCCCTCAGGAGGAAATTCCCGACACCGTCACCGGGGAATTTTCGGTGGAGGGACAGGTGGCCGCTTCCGACAAGGTAGACAACAGCTATTTTGACGACGCCATCTTCTTCGGCGACTCTATTAGCACCGGCATCACCGCCTACAACATCGCCAACAACACCGCCTGTGTGGCTGCCATTGGGGTTTCCCCCAACACGGCCCTTTCCACCCCCTACATCCCCACCCGGGAAGGGGGAAAGGTCACGGTGCTGGAGGCTGCCAAGTCTTACGGCCAGCGCAGCAAGGTTTACATTATGCTGGGTGGCAACGGCCTCTGGCAGGATAAAGATGGTTTTATCGCCGACTATCAGAAGTTTCTGGATGCGGTAAAAACCCAGTATCCGGAAGCTGTCATCTACATTCAGTCCATGACCCCGGTGGCCCGGGGGGTGGAGGCCAAATACCCCAGCGTCACCCATCAAAAGGTGATGGAATACAACACCGCCATTGCCGGGTTGGCCAAGGAAAACAAGCTCCCCTTTGTCAATGTCTTTGAGGCCCTGTGCGACGCCGAGGGCTATCTGCCCGAAGGCGTTTCCGCCGACGGGCTCCACCTTTCCGCCGAGTACTACTTTAAATGGTTCGACTACCTGAAATCCCACACAAGATAGCAAACGCAAAAGGAAGGTTTGATAGGATGAAAGCAAAGCTGTTCTTTCTGACGATGATTTTGGTTCTGCTGGTGACCGGTTGCGCGGGCAAGGACAAAGCCTCCGACGTGGACCCCGGGGCTCTGGCCACGGAAATTTTAGAGCAGGTGAAGTTTGAGGCCGATTTGGTACCCATCGCCCCCGAAGCGGTGGAAAACTGGTACTTCCTCAGCGATGCCGTCACCGAGTACACCATTTACATCAACGGAGATGTGGTTCCCGCCGAGGAACTGGCGGTGCTCAAATGCAAAAGCGCCGGCGATGTGGCCCAGCTGGAAGCCATTCTGGACCAGCGGCTGGACAACCTTAAAACCGCCTTTGAAAACTACCAGCCCATGGAGCTGACCAAGATTAACAACCCTGTTCGGGTGACCAAGGACAACGTAGCCGTACTGGTTCTCACCGACGACCCCGATGCTCAGAAAGCGGTGGAGCAGCTGCTGAAGTAGCGGCCCTCTTTTGAGCAGGGTCCAACATAAAGGAGGAACCCATGGTTGGTGAAAGCATTGCCATTTTGATTGTGCTGGGTGTGGCTGCCGCCATGGCTCTGCGCTCCGGCCGCCAGGCAGTGGTCAAGATGACCTTGCCCTTCTGCACGGTCCCCCTTGCCTACCTGATTGGAGAAACCTTCTTTTACCCTTATCACTCCGGCCTTGGGCTTCCCATACAGACCTGGCGGATCATTGCGGTGCTGCTGGGCGGTCTGGTGGGTGTGGCCATGGCTTTTGTGGTGGCAGGAATTATCTCCACCTATGTCAAAAACGCCAAACGGCTGTATATCCCCTTTGCACTGCTGTTTGTGACCGCCATGGCCATCACCTACTGCATCCGGCTGCTGGCATAGGAGGCTTTTCTCCACAGGGCGGCAACGCAGTGCCACCATCGGGAAGCTAAAAGTCCCCAACAGCTAACAGCGGCAAATGCCCAAGGACGCCCTCCCCTTTTTGGGGATGGTATGATGAAGGCTCAACAGGCTGGGCGCACAATGTGCGCCCTTGTTTTTCAATAGAGTGGAGGGAAGGATGTGCAGCTCACCATAGACGGGCTAGTGCTCCGGCGCCGGCCTCTGGGTCAAAACCAGTTGCTCACCATTCTCACCGCCCAGCAGGGAGTGTTCACCGCTTACGTCAACCAGCGGGGAACCATGGCCAGCAAGCTTTCCGCCACCACCGAGGTTCTCTGCTACTCCCGGTTTGTGCTCTTTCAGGGCAAGAGCGGCTATGTGGTGGATAAAGCCGATAGCAACCGCATTTTCTTTGGCCTGCGGCAGGATTGGGATAAGCTCTGCCTTGCCTCCTACTTTGCCCAGCTGGCCGCCGAGCTCTGCCCCTTTGACGAGCCTGCCGCCGAACCCCTGCGGCTGCTCCTCAACACCCTCCACTATCTGGAAAAAGGCAGCCGGGACATGCGTCAGCTCAAGGCTCTGTTCGAGCTGCGGCTCCTCACCCTCACCGGTTTTATGCCCAATCTGGTGGGGTGCCGCTGCTGCTCCGAGTACGAAAAGCCGGAGATGCTGTTCTTCCCCACCGAGGGGAATCTCTGCTGCGCCGATTGCGCCCGGGAAAGTTCCGCCGCCGGAGGGATCAAAGTCTCCCCCGGTGTGCTGGCCGCCATGCGCCACATCCTCTATACCGGCCCGGAAAAGCTTTTTTCCTTCGTCTTGGGGGAGGAGGGGCTGGACGCTTTGTATCAGGTGAGTGAGCGTTACCTCCTCACCCAGGTGGAAAAGAGCTTTTCGGCTCTGGAGCTGTACAGCTCCTGCAGGATCACCCAAAAATGGGAGCCTGCCATTACCGATGAAACGAGAACATGAGAATGAATCATAACAGGCATTATAAAACTCTGGAACTGGATAAGATTCTGGCCCTTTTGGCGGAGCAAACCGGCTGTTCCGGCACCCGGGAGCTGATTGCGTCCATGACTCCCGAGGCTGACCTTGCCGCCGCCCGCCGCTCTCTGGCCCGGACGGTGGATGCCCACTCCCTTTCCAACCGGTTCGGCACTCCGTCCGTCTATGGGCTGGTGCCCTGTGTGAGCCTGCTGGAGCGGGCAAAGGTGGGCGCCACCCTTTCCATGGGCGATCTGCTGAATATTGGCGTGTTGCTGCGCACCGGCCGCACTCTCCTTACTTGGAGGCGGCAGGCCGCAGGGGAGGAAACCGCGCTGGATCACCTCTTTGCCCAGTTGGTTGCCGACAAGACCTTGGAGGATGATTTGTCCAGCGCCATTTTGTCGGAGGAGGAGATGAGCGACCACGCCTCCCCCGATCTCTATGACATTCGCCGCAAGATGCGGAATGCCCATCAAAAGGCCCGGGATGTGCTGGACCGGATGGTTCGCTCCACCACCTATCAAAAGTACCTTCAGGAAGCAATCATCACCATTCGGAACGGGCGCTTTGTGGTCCCGGTGCGCAAGGAGTATCAAAACGAGGTTAAGGGTCTGGTTCACGACACCTCCTCCAGCGGCGCAACGGTCTTTGTTGAGCCAATGACGGTGGTGGAACAGAACAACGCCATCCGGGAACTGGAAGGCTTGGAGCGGGAGGAAATTTCCCGGATTCTTCTGGCTTTTTCCGAAAGGATAGGATTGCAGTCCGATTACCTCATCTCCAGCTATCAGGCGTTGCTGGAGATGGACCTCTGTTTTGCCAAATCCCGGTTGGCCGACCGAATGCGGGCCACCATCCCCACCTTGGTGGAGGATGGTCAAACCAACCTGAAAAAAGCCCGGCATCCTCTCATCGACCGGGAAAAAGTAGTCCCCATTGACATCATGATCGGCGGGGAGTTTGACACCATGGTCATCACCGGCCCCAATACGGGAGGCAAAACGGTGGCCCTTAAAACTCTGGGGCTGCTGACCTTAATGGCCCGGTGCGGCCTGATGCTCCCGGTGGCCGACGGCAGCTCGGTCTGCTTCTACCGGCAGGTTCTGGCAGATATTGGGGATGAGCAGAGTATCGAGCAAAGCCTTTCTACCTTTTCGGGGCACATGACCAACATTGTAGAGATTTTAAAGCAGGCGGATGCGCATTCTCTGGTGCTTATCGACGAACTGGGAGCCGGCACCGACCCGGTGGAGGGGGCCGCTTTGGCGGTGGCT
>CALCSA010000411.1 GCA_937894185.1 uncultured Clostridia bacterium
GGTATAGTAAATATCTCCGGCTGCGTCCCGCACCGCAAAGAACTGGTCCTCCTGCGTGATGGCGTAGTCCAGATGGTAGCCGGTGGGGTCCAGTGCCCCCTGCTCCATGGAAAGGTCGGTCTTGTTGATCTTGACTCCATGGCCCACCATGGCCGCGTTTTCGGCGGTGTTGCGGTTGAGGTTCTGATACATCAGGTCGGCAAAGCTGACCCGGGAGCCTTTAAAGCCCACCGTGTTGAGGTTTGCCATGTTGTTGGCTATGACATTCAGATGCTCCTGCTGGGCGTTGATGCCCAATCGGGCGCTGTAAAATCCTCTAATCATCCGGTTTCGCCCCTTTCTGCGGCATTATTTTACGTTGGAAAGCCGGTCGTTGGCTTCGTTGCTCATCTCGTCATACATCTTGACAATCTGGCTGGCGCTCTGAAGGGAGCGCTGGGTGGCAATCATCCGGGTCATTTCCTCCGACATGTTGACGTTGGAACGCTCGACGATCTTTTGAAGCACCACGCCTCGCCGGTCCCCCTCCTCCAGAAGGGTGTACTCCTGAGGAACGAACAGGCCGCTGGCCTCTTTTTCCAGTGCGGTGTAATCTGCCGGAACGGCAATGGCCAGCCTGCCCACTTCCTGCGGCTCATCCTCGTCGTCTTCCCCGGAAACATAAATCGTTCCGTTTTTGCTTACCACAAAGTCCGAGACTCCAATCTGAAGATCACCGTTTTGGCCCTGTACCCTGCCAAAGCCCGGCAGCACCAGATACCCCTCCTGATCCAGAGCAAACTGGCCGTCCCGGGGCAGGCGGGGTTCCCCGTCCTCCCCGGCGATGACAAAAAAGCCTTCTCCCTGAATGGCCATATCCAGAGTACGGCCGGTGGCATCAAAGCCCCCCTGCTGGTAGTTGGTGTATTTTTCGTCCACCGTCTGCATCCAGACGCCGCCCCCCACGGGATGGAGCCTGCTCTGGTTGTAGGTGTTCATCCGCACGGCGATATGCTCCCCAAAGGTGGAAAACACAAGGTCGTCTTTTTCATATCCCGCTTTGGTGGCGTTGGAAATATTGTTGGCAATGGAGTTGAGCCGCTTTTCCTGGCTGACAATTCCGGAAGCTGCCGTATAATAACCCCTGAGCATTGTTAAGCCCCTCCTTATGGGTAGATTACTTGTGCAAATAGCTACAGCGCACCGTTTTCCCCTGATGCTTCCCCGCCGGGCCATCGGAGAAACGCTGCACTGTGCCCCATTTATATCATACCGGAAAAGAGGGTGAATCGGGTGCCAACAGGCATCCCTATCCTTGAATATGCAGGCTCCTACTATAATAGTGTAGCGTTAAGCCTTATTTCTTCCCTCTTATCACATATTTTTCACATAAACTAATAGAAGCTCTCTATAAAATAACACAAATCGTATAATTGCATCTATTTTTTTACTAAAACTCAATATAGGTTTTCATGGTATTCTTCATCTTTAAGATGGCTGCCGAGTGAATTTGACTGACCCGGGACTCGCTGACGCCCAGCACCTCGGCGATTTCTTTCAGTTTTAGCTTCTCGTAATAATACAGGGAAATTACCGTTCGCTCCCGCTCGTTGAGGGCGTCGATAGCCTGCCCCAACTGATGGCGCAGTTCGTTTTCCATCAGGTTGCCTTCGGGGGAATCCCCCGCCCGGTCCTCGGACAAATCCTCCCCCACCGAGGCAAGCTTTTGCCACACCACTTCCTCGTAGGAAAGCAGGTTGAAGTTATAGGTCTGCTCCATCACCCGGTCCAGCTGCTCGGTGGTCAGTCCCATGGCCTTGGCCAGCTCGGCGTGGGTGGGCTGACGCTCCAGCTGGGTGCACAGTTGATAGTAGGTTTGCTCCAAATCTCCCGAAAGCTTGCGCAGCCTGCGGGGAATCCAATCCTGAGCCCGGATAAAGTCGATGATGGCCCCCTTTACCTTGATAGATGCAAAGGTTTCGAACTTGATGTTGCGGGTGGGATCGTACTTTTCCACCGCATCGATCAGGGCGATCATCCCCTGATTGACCACATCGTCCAGTTGAGCATAGTTTTTGTAGACTCCCCGCATCCGCAGGGCAATGATCTTGACTAAGTTGGCGTAAGCCATGACAATCTCGTTGCGCAGGTCCACATCCCGAGCGGAAAGATACTCCTCCCAGGTTTCCATGGAGATGGTCTTCTGCTCCTGTGCAGTTGTCATGTCTTTCACACCCTTCGCATCTTATATAATCGAGCGGGAAACGGCATGGGGCTTAACAAAGGTATTACATGGTCACGTTGGCCAGCGCCTGAATCTGCACGCTGGGGTCCACCTCGGAAAAACTGAGGACGGTGACATTGGGGGAAAACTGATCCAGCATCTTTTTGAGGTAGATTCGCACCACCGGCGAGGTGAGGACAATGGGGGTGGAGACAATATCCTTGAGAGCTGCGATATCGTCGATAATGCTGGAGACAATATGCTGTACCTTTTCCGGCTCCAGAGCCATGTAGGTTCCGTGCTCCCCTTTTTTGATGCTGCCTAAAATGGCCTGCTCCACATCCTGATCCACGGTGATCACCTTGAGAGCGTTGCCCTGCACATACTGCCGGGTAATGGTCCGGCGCAGGCGCTGGCGGACATATTCGGTGAGCATATCGGTATCTTTGGTGGTGAGGGCGTAATCCCCCAGCGTCTCCAGAATGGATTCCATATCCTTGATGGGAACCCCTTCCCGCAAGAGGTTTTGCAGAACCTTTTGCACATCGGCCACCGAGACAATGCCGGGAACCACATCGGCGACAATGCTCTTATCCCGCTTGGCGGTGTTTTCCAGCAGGGTGTTGACATCCTGACGGGTGAGCAATTCGTGGGCGTGCCTGCGGATGATCTCGCTCATATGGGTGACGATGACGGACAAGGGGTCGATGACGGTGTAGCCGTAAACCTCGGCGGTTTCCCGCAGCTCCTCGGTGATCCACTTGCCGGGGATGCCGTAGGCAGGCTCCACGGTGTCGATGCCGTCGATCTCGTCCATGGTGTTCCCCGGGTCCAGGGCCAGATAGTAATCCACCAGCACTTCGCCCCGGCCGATTTCTTCTCCCTTGAGCTTCACCACATACTGGTTGGGATTGAGCATGCCGTTGTCCCGCAGCCGCACCGTGGGAATCACCATGCCGTACTCGGTGGCAAACTGCTTGCGGAACATGACAATCCGGTCGATAAAGCTGCCGCCGGAACTCTCATCCACCAACGGCACCAGAGAGTATCCAAACTCCATCTCAATAGGGTCCACATTGAGCAGACCGTAGACATTTTCAATATTCTTGTAGTAGCTGGCCTCGTTGAGCACCTCGGGAATAGCCTCGGCATCCAGGGCGGAAAGATCGGCTTCCCCGGATGGTCCACTGACCAAAACTTTCCGCGGTCCCCTTTGCAGGAATACCCCCAGTGTGATGAGGACGGCTGCCAAAATCACCGGCTGCACCTTGGGCCCGCCGGGAATCAAGGCAAAGGCCCCCACCACACCCCCGGCAATCATCAGAACCGTGGGGTTCTGGAACAGCTGGCCGGAAACATCCACGTTGATGTTGTTTTCGCTGGAGGAGCGGGTGACGATCATACCGGTGGCGGAGGAGATAAGGATGGACGGTATCTGGCTGACCAGACCGTCGCCCACCGTGGCGATGGAATAGACGGTGAGGACCTGATTAAAGTCCATGCCGGAGGAGACCATACCAACAATGACTCCGCCCACAAAGTTGACAATGGTAATGAGGATGCCAATGGTGGCGTCGCCCTTGACAAACTTGGAGGCGCCGTCCATGGCGCCGAAGAAGTCGGCCTCCCGCTGAATCTTGGAGCGGCGAAATTTGGCCTCCTGCTCGTCAATCAGGCCGGAGTTTAAGTCGGCGTCAATGGCCATCTGCTTGCCGGGCATGGCGTCCAGCGTAAACCGGGCGGAAACTTCCGCCACCCGCTCGGCACCCTTGGCAATGACCATCAGGTTGACCAGCACAATGATGATGAAGATGACAAAGCCTACCACCACATTGCCCTTGAGCACAAAGTTGCCAAAGGCCTCAATCACCTTGCCCGCCTGACCGTTGTTGCTGAGAATCCACCGGGTGGAGGAGACGTTGAGGGCCAGGCGGAGCAGTGTGGTGATCAGCATCAATGTGGGGAAAGCCGAAAACTCCAGCGTTTCCTTGATGTACATGGAAAGGAGCAAAATCATCAGGGAAAGCCCCATGTTGAGCAGGAACATAAAGTCCAGAAACGCAGGAGGAAGGGGCACGATCAAAAAGATAATGACCGTGACCACCAGGATAGAAACTACGTTTGTCAGGAATCTTCTCATAAGTTATCCTTTAATCGGAGAGTGGGTGCTGTGGGAATAATGGGGTGCCTTAGGGGATACCCCGCCTTCCTGCCGCTGGCTGAACAGCCAGGCCAGCAGCTCGGCCACCGGAGCAAACAGCTCGGGGGGAATCATCTCGTCAATTTGGGCCAGCTGGTAAAGGCTGCGGGCCAAAGCCTTGTTTTCTACCGTGGGGACGTTGTTGGCCTCGGCTTCTTCTACAATCCGCAGGGCAATGCGGTCCTGCCCTTTGGCCAACACCAGAGGCGCCGCGTCCCGCTCCAAGTCGTACTTGAGTGCAACAGCAAAGTGGGTAGGGTTACGAACCACCACGTCGGCTTCCTTGACCGCCTGCATCATCCGGGACATGGCGTACTCCCGCTGCTTTTGCCGGCGCTTGCCCTTGATCTGCGGATCGCCCTCCATCTGCTTGTACTCGTCCTTGATCTCCTGCTTGGTCATCTTGATGTTCTTTTCGTACTCCCACCACTGATAGGTGTAGTCGATGACCGCCACCGCTCCAAAGGCGATGGCTACGGTGATCACAAGGCCTATAATTTCCTGCCCCACAAAGCGGGCGGCCTGCATCAGGTCCCAGTCCATCATCAGGGGAAGATATTCCACGGTGTTCATCACCTTGCCGTAGAGCAACCAGACGATGACCACGATTTTGATGATGCTTTTGGCCAGCTCCACCAGAGAGCGCAGGGTAAAAAGTTTTTTAAATCCCTTAATGGGATCGATACGTTCAAATTTAAACTTCAACTGTTCCGTGGACCAAATCCATCTGGTCTGAAAGCCCACCACCAACACCGCCAAGATACCGATGAGGATGATGGCGGGCAGCAAGGTGGTTGCAACCAAGGTGGCCAGTTCCCGAAAGAGAGCCATCACCACGGTGGTGTCCAGCTGGGGGATGTCGTTGATGCGGTAGACCTGACGGCGGTAAAGCTCCTGAACTTGTTCCAGAAAGCTTCCCACAAAGAGCCGCATAATAAAGAATCCGCCTACCAGAGACAAAATAGTGGTAACATCTCGGCTTTGGAATACGTTGCCCTTTTTTCGCTCGTCGCTTCGTCGCTTTGGTGTTGCTTTTTCGGTTCTTTCGCCGCCCTCGTTCTGGGCCATGATTCATTCCCCCCCACCGGTTACTTCTTTGAGCCGCTGCCCTACATCGGAATCAGATAGGTCCAAGCTTCCTGCACTCGTTCCATGCAGATGACCAGCAGGTTTTCAAAGAATCCCATCATGGGAACCACCAGCACAATCAGCGCAAAAAGACCGATGAAGAGCTTGAACTGGATGTTGACTACAAAGATGTTGATTTGCGGAATAATCCGCATGATGATGCCCACCGCCACCGTTACCACCAGCTCCACCGCCACAATGGGCAGGCAAAGTTTGACAGCCAGCAAAAAGGCGGAGGAAAAGAGCTGGGGAATGTAGTAGAGGGCATCGGGGCTGATAAAAGCCGTGCCCAAGGGAATGATTCGAAAGGTCTGGGCCGCCAGATAGAGGAAAGTGAGGTGGTTGTTGGTGGCAAAGAAGGTGAGAATAAAGAAGGCGTTGAGCAGGTTGGCCGTCACCGAAACCGAGGTGTTGGAGGCCGGATCAAAACTTTTGGCCATCCCCAGACCGTTTTGCATATCAATGATTTCACCGCCGATGATCAGCGCCGACAAAAAGATGCGCAGGATAGTTCCCGCCATCATCCCCACAGCCAGCTCCTTGACCACAAGGTAGAAGAAGTTAAAGAGGTTGAGGTCCGGTAAGGGGTTAAAGCTAAGGGTCCCAGTCAACAAAAGAGCCAGCACAAACGCCAAACCGGTGCCAAGCATCGGCGGGATGTTGCGCCGGCCTAAAATGGGATGAAACAGCAACATGCCCACCATGCGCAGCATCACCAGCAGGAAGATCATGTACTGTTCTAAATTAATATACATTATCCGCCCCCGGAGCCGCTAGACACTGATCATATAGGCCAGCAGCCTTTCCACAAATTCCCCCATCTGGGTCATAATCCAGGGACCGATCAGCAACAGCAGCAGGCCGATGGTCAGCAGTTTGGGTACAAAGGTAAGGGTCTGCTCGTGAATCTGGGTCGCTGCCTGAATTACGGCAATGATCAGTCCCACCGCCAGGCTTCCCACCAGCAGCGGCGCCGCCAGCTTAAAGGTGGTGAACAGCGTATCCCGAAAAATTTCCATGATCTGACCTTGAGTCAACGCGGTTCTCCTTTCCGTTCCCGCCCGGCGGCTTAATGGCGCAGGCCCCCGGCCTCACGGAACAGTTGTTGCCTATGTAAGCCGACCTATCGGTAGGTTTGCGCTAGAGCCCGTATCACCAGACCCCAGCCATCCACCAAGATAAACAGCAGTATCTTAAAGGGCAGGGCCACTGTAGCCGGGGGCATCATCATCATGCCCATGGACATCAGTGCAGAGGCCACCACCACATCTACAATCAAAAAGGGTAAAAACAGCAAAAAGCCAATGGTAAACGCCCGCTTCAGTTCACTGGTGATGAAGGAGGGTACCACCACTGTCATGGAGTATTCCTGTACCGACTCGGGGCGCTCTCCTCCCGAAAGGTTGAGGAACATGTTGAGGTCCTCGGGTTTGGTCTGCTTGAGCATCCAGTCTTTAAGGGGGGCGGAAGCCCGCTCCACAAACTCCTGACTGGAAATATCCCCGTCGGAAAAGGGGCGGTAGGCGTTTTGGTTGATGTCGGCAATCACCGGATTCATGATAAACAAGCTGAGGAACAGCGCCAGCCCTATGAGCACCTGATTGGGGGGCGTCTGCTGCAATCCCAGAGCGTTGCGCAATAGGGAAAAGACAATTACAATCCGGGTAAAGCAGGTCATCATCAGCAGGATGGAGGGTAGCACCGTCAAAACCGTGAGCAGCAGAACGATGCGCACGGCATCGGAGCTTTCTCCGTTGATGCTGATGTTGATGTTGGGGTCCTGACTGCCGGGGCCACCCCCGGGAGGATCCACAGCGGCAAAGGCAGAAATACAGCAGGTGGCTGTCACAGCCGCCAGTACCAGCAGCACTACGGCAATTTGAACCAGTTTCCTTTTATTCATCCACTGCTCCCTGCGTTTCATCTTCTACTCCGCCGTCCCGGTTTTTGCGCAGCAAATCGGAAAACATCCGGCCAAAGGAAGGAGGTGCCTGAGGCCCTTCCTCCTCCGGTGTAAAACCGGGGAGCTCGCAGATGAGCTGCATGTTTTTATCGCTGATGCCCAGCAGGTAGTATTGTTCTCCCACTTGAACAATGGCAAGGGATGAGCTCTGCCCTGCCGATACCCTATCGCAAAATTTGATATACCTGCCGGAACCGGGGGCTGCATTCATCCGCCGGGCATACCAGCGGCTGGCATAATAGGTGAGGACCAGCATCAGTGCAATAACGACAAAGGCTCCCGCCACCGACAAGACGTCCCAAACACTCACTTGGAAGCTTCACCCGCCTTAGGGGGCCAAAGCCCTCTGAAATAATGAAACGGCGCGACAAAGCACCGCTTCGGGGCAAGGGATCTTATCCCAGAACCGCCTTCATGGTTTTGGCAATGCGGTCGGGCTTAAAGGGCTTGACAATAAAGTCCAGCGCTCCCAGCTTGATGGCCTCCACCACCATGGATTCCTGACCCATGGCAGAGCACATTACCACCTTGGCGTTGGGGTTAATTTGCTTAATGGCTCTCAGTGCTCCGATTCCATCCAAATTGGGCATGGTGACGTCCAGCATGACCAGATCGGGATTAAGCTGCTGATATTTTTCCACGGCGATGGCACCGTCGGCCGCTTCTTCCACGTCGGTGTAGCCCAGTTTGTTTAGGGTATCCTTGATCATCATCCGCATAAAAGCGGCATCGTCAACAACCAGAATTTTGCTCATAACTACTTGCACCACCTAATTATATATTGTTCACGGCCCTGCTGTCGGTTCTCCGAACTCTCAGGACAAAGTGTTGGATCAAATCATGGTGAGGGAATCCCTGGCCTTGAGAATTTCGGTAATGCGGATGGAGAAGTTGTCGTCCACCACCACCACATCCCCCTTGGCAATCAACTGCCCGTTGACAATGACATCCACCTGACTTCCGGCCTGTTTATCCAGCTCCACAATGGTGCCCTGACCGAACTCCAGAACTTCCTTGATTTTGCGTTTGGTACGGCCCAGTTCCACCGTCACCTGCACCGGCACGTTCATCACCAAATCCAGATTGTGGGGAACTTCTTTGATATCACTGCCGTCGGAAAAATCGTTGTAACCGTAATCTTTTACCAGCACCGGGTCCTGAGTGTGGTGATAGTGGGGTGCCGAGGCCGGGGGAGCCGGCGCCTGCTGGGGGTAGCCGTAGCCTGCCGGCGGCATTGGCTGGTATCCGGGATAGGGGGGGTACGGAGGATATCCCTGAGGCGGATAAGGTCCATAGCCTGCCGGTTGTTGGGGTGGGGCTCCATAAGAGGGCCCGGGAGGGATTGCCGAAACATCCGGCGATGGCGGTGCTGCAGGCGGCTCCGAAATGGGCGCTTGGGGAATGGGCGCGGGCTGAGGCACAGCAGCCGTGGGGAATGCATCCTCCTGAGAAATGGGCAGTGGAGGGGCTTCCTGCTGGGGCTGAGGTGTTTCCGGGTCGGTATCAAAGTTGAGGGAAACGGCGATGATCTCTTTGGCCAGCCGAACCTCCATGGCGCTGATGAACTCGCTTTCCATCACACCTTCGATGTTGAGGGTAAACTGGATGGTCACCAGATAGTCATCCCGGGGCAAATGCTGCGCTTTGAAACTGTCCCACTCGTCGATGGGAACGGTGGTCGGCGTGGAGATGTTGATGGACCGCCCTAAAAAACAGCTGAGAACCGTGGCAGAAGAGCCCATCATTTGATTCATCATCTCGCAGATGGCAGAGGAGCCCATTTCGTCAAAGACATAGTCGTCGGGCAGCTCGGTCTGCATCATCTGTGCCAGAATGGTCTTGGCATCCTCCACCCGCAGGATGAGAAGATTGGAACCGGAAATCCCCTCGATATATTTTATTTCTACGGCGATAGCAGGTTCCAGCACACTGATATCAAAGGAATCCACATCAACAATGTTGACAATGGGAGTGGTGATGGTAACCTTTTTATCCAGCAGGGTGGAGGCCGCGGTGGCGGCAGAACCCATGCTGATGTTCATAATCTCGCCTATAGTAT
>CALCSA010000412.1 GCA_937894185.1 uncultured Clostridia bacterium
ATTCCGTTCTGGGCCTGCGGGAGAAGAACATCGGCTCTCTGGCGGAGTTTGGCGTCATATACCGGGAGCTGCCTCTGCTGTCCGACGGCAGGGTGGACTTAAAGGCGGTTCCCCAAGCGGTGCAGGGGGTTAAGATGGCCTACCTGCAGCGATCCAGAGGCTACAGCCTGCGGCCTTCCCTGACGGTGGAGGAGATCGGAGAGATTGCCACTCTGGTGCGGGGGGCCAATCCCGATGCCTGTATTGTGGTGGACAACTGCTACGGCGAGCTGGTGGAGCGGCAGGAGCCCACGCAGGTGGGAGCGGATTTGATCATCGGCTCCCTGATCAAGAATCCCGGGGGCGGCATTGCCCGCACGGGGGGTTATATCGCGGGCCGTAAGGATTTGATTGAGCTCTGCTCCCACCGGATGACTGCCCCCGGCCTTGGCCGGGAGGTGGGATGCTCTTTGGAGCAGAACAAAAATATGTATATGGGACTGTTTTACGCCCCGGGAGTGGTGGCGGCCTCGTTAAAAACGGCGGTGTTTGCCGCCTCCCTTTTTGAGCAGATGGGCTACAAGTGCTCTCCCGCTTGGGGAGACTGCCGCACCGACATCATCCAGTCGGTGGTGCTGGGCAGCCCGGAAAAGCTCACCGCCTTTTGCCGGGGGATTCAGCGGGGAGCGCCGGTGGATTCCTTTGTCTACCCGGAAGCCTGGGAGATGCCGGGCTACGATTCCAAGGTGATTATGGCGGCGGGAGGCTTTAATATGGGCGCTTCCATCGAGCTTTCCGCCGACGGCCCCATGCGCCCTCCCTATGCGGCATGGATGCAGGGAGGGCTCAACTATCCCACCGGAAAGCTGGGCGCGATGATGGCCGCTCAGGAACTGCTCAGCATGGAAAGCCTTTGAGATGAAAGGTTCTGCTGCATCCTCATCAGAACGAGACAATATCATGAAGCGGTACACCAACGGCTGGTTTGACTTCCGGTAAAATTCAGGAGAGAAAGAAAGTGAATCAATGATGAATATTTGGCATGATATCAGCAGGGAACGGATAAAACCCGACGACTTTATCGCCGTCATCGAAATTGAAAAGGGCAGCAAGAAGAAATACGAGCTGGATAAGGAAACCGGTCTGATCAAGCTGGACCGGATTCTTTACACCTCCACCCACTATCCGGCGAACTATGGCTTTATTCCCCGTACCTTTGCCGACGACGGGGACCCTCTGGATGTTCTGGTGCTCTGCTCCGAGCCCATTCAGCCGTTGGTTCTGGTGCGGTGCTATCCCATTGGTGTGATCACCATGATCGACAATGGGCGCAACGACGAAAAGATTATCGCCATTCCCTTTGAGGACCCCAATTACAACTGCTACCGCTCCATCGACGCTCTGCCCCGGCATAT
>CALCSA010000413.1 GCA_937894185.1 uncultured Clostridia bacterium
CCGGGTGACCACGCTGGACCCTGCCGTTCCCCCCATGACCAAGGAGGGCAAGGTGGACTATTCTCAGGACTTCTTCGGCAAGGAGACCAACCTGACGGTATCCGGCCAGTTGGAGGCCGAGTGCATGGCTCTGGCCTTTGGCAATGTCTACACCTTTGGCCCCACCTTCCGGGCGGAAAATTCCAACACACCCCGCCACGCCGCCGAGTTCTGGATGATCGAGCCGGAAATCGCCTTCGCCGATCTTGCGGATGATATGCAGTTGGCCCAGGATATGCTGCAAAGCGTGTTGGCCGCGGTGATGAAGGAGTGCCCCGATGAGATGGCATTTTTCAACGATTTTTACGATAAGGGCCTGTTGGCCCGCCTGGAGCATATTGTAAACTCCGATTTCCAGCGGGTGACCTACACCGAGGCCGTGGAGATTCTGGAAAAAGTCAAGGACCGCTTTTCCTACCCGGTGTACTGGGGCTGCGACCTTCAGACCGAGCACGAACGCTACCTCACCGAGGAAGTCTACAAGGCTCCTGTCTTTGTCACCAACTACCCCAAGGAGATCAAGGCCTTTTACATGCGCCTCAACGACGATGGCAAAACCGTGGCCGCCATGGATTGTCTGGTCCCCGGTGTGGGAGAGATCATCGGCGGCAGCCAAAGGGAAGAGCGGCTGGATGTGCTGGAAAGCCGCATCCGGGAGCTGGGCCTCAATATTGAGGACTATTCCTGGTATCTGGACCTGCGCCGCTATGGCGGAGTCAAACACGCCGGATTTGGTCTGGGCTTTGAGCGCCTGATCATGTATATGACAGGGATTACCAACATTCGGGACGTCATCCTCTTCCCCCGGACCACCGGTTCGGCGGAATTCTAAGCGGCTAAATCATGGATTGGCTGTTGCAATACTTTAAGGAACTGACCGGCGGAGTCTGCGTGGCCTTTTCCGGAGGGGTGGACAGTGCCGTGGTGCTATCCGCCGCCCTGAGGGCAGGCTGCAAGGTCCACGCCGTCACGTTGCACTCGCCCCTTCACAGCCCCGCCGACCCTGACGGGGCCAAAGCACTGGCGCGGGAATTGGGAGCAACCCACGCCGTTTTGGATATTGGAGAAATCCCCGCTCCCATTCTGGATAACCCGGTAGACCGGTGCTACCTTTGTAAAAAAGAGCTGTTTTCCCGCCTGTGGGATTACACCCGGCAGCAGGGCCTTGCCCATCTGCTGGACGGCACCAATGCCGACGACCGCAAGGTCTACCGCCCGGGGCTGCGGGCCCTTGGAGAACTGGGGGTAAAAAGCCCTCTGGCCGAGCTTGGATATTCCAAGGAGAAGGTGCGGGCTCTGGCCCGGGAGTTTGGCCTGACCGTGGCGGAAAAACCTGCCGCGCCCTGCCTTGCCACCCGCTTTCCCTACGGCGCGCGGCTTTCTCAGGAACAGATGGCCAAAGCCGACCGGATCGAACATTTCCTGCGGGAACGAGGCCACAAGGTGGTACGGGCCCGCATCCACGGGGATACGGTGCGGGTGGAGGTTCCAGCCCACGGCTTTGAGGAACTCCTCAAGCTGCGGGAGGAACTGGTCCCCCTCTGCCACCGGCTGGGATTCGCCTACGTAACCATGGATCTGGAGGGCTTTCGTTCCGGCAGCATGGACATAGGCCTGCATCCGAATCAATCATAGTGAGAATTTAATCCACAGAAGTCCCGGCTGCTTGCCCGGCCGGGACTTTTATGCCCGGCCACAACCACTCTGCCCATATCCGATAGGATATGGATGGGGTGCGCAGCGGCAGGTTCCCTTCATTATGGGGGCCTGCCCGGACACTACGCCTAAGGGGAGGTTACCATGGATATTTCCGCCCTGCTGCAGCAGGTCAAGGACGGCACGCTTTCCATCCGGGAAGCGGAGGAAGCGCTGAAGAAGCTGCCGTATGAGGACATAGGATTTGCCAAACTGGACCATCACCGTTCCCTGCGTTCCGGTTTTGGAGAGGTGGTTTACTGCGCCGGAAAAACCTGCGATCAGGTCAGCGCCATTATGGAGCGCTTTGCCCAGCGAGGCTCTAACGTGCTGGGAACCCGGGCCACCCCCCAGCAGTATGAGGCTGCCAAACAGCTTCTCCCCGAAATCCAGTACGACGAAATCAGCGGGGTGCTTAGCTACACCCTGGCTCCGGTAAAGCAGATCGGGCTGGTCACTGTTTGCACCGGGGGAACCTCCGACATGGCGGTGGCGGAAGAAGCCGCCAAAACCGCCGAGTTTTTCGGGGCCCGGGTGGAGCGCATCTACGATGTGGGAGTAGCGGGGATTCACCGCCTCTTCGCCCGGCTGGAGGATATTCGCCGTGCCAACTGCGTCATCGCCGTAGCGGGAATGGAAGGGGCTTTGGCCGGGGTGCTGGCGGGGCTGATCGAAACCCCGGTGGTGGCGGTTCCCACCTCCATCGGATACGGCGCCAACTTTGGGGGGCTTTCCGCCCTGCTTACCATGCTCAACTCCTGCGCCGAGGGCATCGGCGTAGTGAATATCGACAACGGATTCGGCGCCGGGTACCTCGCCACCCAAATCAACCGGATGGCAGAGCGGGGACACAGTACCCAAACTTAAAAGGAGATATGCTATGAAGACACTGTACTTTGACTGTGCCTCCGGCATCAGCGGAGATATGACGGTAGCCGCCCTGTTGGATTTGGGTGGGGACCGGAAGGCACTGGAACAGGGCCTTGCCAGTCTGGGAGTTTCCGGCTATCGGCTGAAGTTTGGCCGGGTGGAAAAGAACGGCATCGATGCCTTTGATTTTACCGTGGATCTGGATGTCCACGACCATGATCACGACCATGATCACGACCACGACCATGATCACGACCACGACCACAGCCATGACCACGACCACGATCATGACCACGATCATGACCACGATCATGACCACGATCATGACCACGATCATGACCACG
>CALCSA010000414.1 GCA_937894185.1 uncultured Clostridia bacterium
GAGCGGCAACTGCGCAAGCTCACCGACGAGCTGCAGGATATGGTCATGTCCATCCGTATGATTCCGGTGTCCGGAACCTTCCAAAAGATGCAGAGAATCGTCCGGGATATGTGCCGGGCCATGGGCAAGGAAGCGGATCTGGTTACCATGGGCGAGGATACCGACATCGACAAGGCCATTATCGACGGCATCGCCGACCCCATTATGCATCTGGTGCGCAACGCCATGGACCACGGCATCGAGATGCCGGAGGAGCGGGTGGCGGCAGGCAAGCCTTCCAAGGGAACCATCACCCTTTCCGCCCAGAATACCGGGGGCGAGATTCTCATCACCATTTCCGATGACGGCAAGGGTCTGGACTCCAAAAAACTGCTGGAAAAGGCTAAAAAGAACGGAATTCTCACCAAGCCTGCCGGTGAGTACAGCGAGAAGGAAACCTACATGCTTTTGTTTGCCCCCGGCTTCTCCACCAAGGAGCAGGTCACCGAGTTTTCTGGCCGGGGCGTCGGCATGGACGTAGTGAAAAAGAACATTGAAAAGGTGGGCGGAACCGTTCAGGTCGAGAGCAAAAAGGGCTATGGCATGAGCGTGTTCCTCAAGATTCCCCTCACCCTTGCTATTGTGGACGGCATGGACGTCTCTTTGGGCGGGGATACGTACACTCTACAGATCACTTCCATCAACGAGAGCTTCAAGGCCAAAAGCGATCAGGTGATTGTGGATACCGAGGGCAACGAGATGATGATGATCCGGGGCAACGTCTACCCCATTGTGCGGCTTCATGAACTGTACGGGGTACCAAACGCCGTCACCGATATTGAGGAGGGCATCCTCATCTGGGTGCAAAGCGGAGACGACTCTGCCTGTCTGCTGGTGGATCAGCTCATTGGCGAACAGCAGATTGTGGTCAAACCTCTACCCAAGTACCTCAACCGGTTCGGTGTCAAGGATTATGGCATTTCCGGCTGCACCATTCTGGGAGACGGCAACATCAGCCTGATTCTGGATGTGGGTGGCATCATCGATAACGTTTTAGAAAAGAGGTAAAAGTGCAATGGCTGAAATAAATAGCAATCTGGTCCCAATGGAGCAGGAAGAGGATACAATGCACGGCAAATACCTCGTATTTGATCTGGACCATCAGGAGTTTGCGATTCCCATCGCCCATGTCATCGATATTATCAACCTCCAGCCCATTACCCGGGTGCCCAACTGCCCCGATTACGTCAAGGGCATCACCAACCTGCGGGGCAAGGTTTGCCCCATTATCGACGTGCGGATGCGCTTTGGCAAGGAGCCTGTGGAATATCATGACCGCACCTGCATCATTGTGGTGGAGGAGCAGGAAGCTCCGGTGGGAATGATCATCGACAGCGTTTCGGAGGTCATCACGCTGGACGATGAGAACATCTCGCCGCCGCCTAAGTTTTCCACCTCGGCGGAGGCCCGGTTTATTCAGGGAGTGGGCCGCTCCGACACCGGCGTCAAGCTGATTCTGGACTATCAGGCGGTGCTGGGAGAGGATCGCTTTGCCCATGTGGAAGATGCAGCTTTTCCCGTGGAGTAAAAATTCCATTTTAGATAGGGCTAACACGCTATGATTAAGATTAAAGACGATGAGTTTCAATATTTAGTGGGGTATCTGAAGGAAAACTTTGGGATCAACCTCACCCAGAAGCGGGTCCTGCTGGATGGCCGGATGGGCGGCTATCTGGCTCAGGAGGGGTACCAGAGCTACAGCGATTACATCAAGGTTCTGCAGGCCGACAAAACGGGGAAGGAGCTGCAAATTCTCCTCAACCGCGTCACCACCAACCACACCTACTTTATGCGGGAGCCGGAGCACTTCGATTTTTTCGGCAGGGTTGTGTTGCCCTATTTGGAGCAGACGGTGCCCAGCCGGGATCTGCGGATTTGGTGTGCCGCCTCCTCCTCGGGAGAAGAACCTTACACTCTGGCCATGATTTTGCAGGATTACTTTGGCAACAAAAGCCCCGGGTGGGATAAGGTTCTGTTGGCCACCGACATCTCCCAAAAGGTGCTGGACCTGGCAAAGCAGGGCATCTATCCCGAAGAATCCATCGAGAAAATCCCCGAATCCTGGAAGCGGAAGTACTTCCGCAAGGTGCCGGACGGCGGGGTACAGGTGGCGGATTCTATTCGCAGTCAGGTGGTTTACCGTCTTTTCAACCTCATGGACCCCATCCGGTACAAAAAGCCGTACCACGTAATCTTTTGCCGCAATGTGATGATCTACTTTGACGCTCCCACCAAAGCTGCGGTGGTGGAACGGTTGTACGATGCCATGGCTCCGGGAGGCTACCTTTTTATCGGGCATACCGAATCCATTGCCCGGCCCACCCGGTTCAATTACATTATGCCCAGCGTATATCAGAAAGGCGTTTAACTATGGCGGAAAAAATCAGCGTGCTGATTGTAGACGACTCGATCTTTTTTCGGGAGTTCATGTCCCGTTCTTTAAGTGCCGACCCTTCTATTGAGGTGGTGGGGGTAGCTTCTGATGCCTTTGAGGCTCAGGAAAAAATCAAGAGCCTGCGTCCCGCTGTCGTCACGCTGGATATTGAAATGCCTAAAATGAGGGGCACTGATTTTTTGCGGCAGGTAAAGCCCTTGTATCCCGACCTGCAGGTGGTGGTGATCTCCTCAGTTTCCGGCATTGTGTTTGAGGCGCTTCAGGCCGGGGCGGTGGACTTTGTCTCCAAGCCCAACAGTCAGGTGAAGATGGACAACGCCGCCTTTATCGCCGAAACGGTCCAAAAGATCAAGATTGCCGCCGCCGCGGACCGCACCAAATCTCCGGCTGCCGCACCGGTTCCCCTGCCCCGGGCCCAGCCCGGCACAGAAACCCCCGC
>CALCSA010000415.1 GCA_937894185.1 uncultured Clostridia bacterium
TAAGGTCAACGTCTTTCACGTAGATGAATATATCGGCTTTGCCCAAGAGGATGAGCGCCGCCTGAGCCGGCAGCTTCTGGATTACTTTTTCCGGGATATTCAGTTGGGCGGAACTTATTTTCTCGATCCTCTGGCCAATGACTTGGAGCAGGAATGCGCAAGGTATGAGGCGCTGCTCCGCCGGCACCCCACCGATATTGCCTTTAACGAGCCGGGACAGGCGGACTTCCATGAGCCCAGGCTGGTCAAAATCGCCGTCATTGACGAAATTTCCAAGCGGCAGCTTGTCAATCACAAAAACTTTGGCTCGGTGGAGGAAATGCCAAACAACGCCTATACCCTGACTCTTACCGCTTTGATGGCGGCCAGATACGTTATCTACACCACTCCTTTCCGCACCAAGGCAGTGGCGTCCTACCATACGGTGTTTGGCCCTATTGACGAGGGGTGCCCCGCCAGCATCATGAGAAGACATAAAAACGCAGTGGCGTTTTTTGATAGCGGCAGCTCGGCCCTGTTTGAATAACAGCCTTCCTGTTATTGAGGGGGGCGTATATCCTCCGGAGAAAACACATCGGGGTCATAGGTGGGGATCAGCAGTTTTTGGCTCCTATATTGCTTGGGCGTCACTCCAAAAAAGTTTTTAAAGGCACGGGTAAAGTTAAAAGCATTGCTGTACCCCACCATTTCTCCCACCTGATATGTTTTGTGCTCCACCTGATCGAGAAGCTGGGCAGCCTTGAGCATTCGAACCCGGATCAGATACTCGGAAAAATATATGCCGGAATGCTTTTTAAAAAACTTGCTGATATAGTCCGCATTCATGTGCACGATGCTGGTTAAGGCTTCCAGACTGATATCCCGGTAGTGTTCCTGTGTATAGATTTTGATGATGGATATGATCTTTTCGTTGTAGCTCAGGATTTTTTCCTGAGTTTTAGCGGCATCGGGGTTTTGTTCGTCCATCTCGGTTAAAAGCTTGGTAAAAACCCGGATCAGTTCATGGTAGCTGGCGGATTTCAGCACATAGTTGGCAGCGCCCAGCTCCAGAGCCTCTTGAATATACTGAAAATTTTCATGGGCGGAATAAAACACCAGCCTTGTGGTAATTTTTTCGCCGCGCAGAGCTTCCAGCAACTCCAGCCCGGTCATGACAGGCATGACAATATCGCAAAGAACCACATCCACCGGGTTTTGCCGGATGTATTGTAAGGCCTGCTTGCCGTTTTCCACAGATCCGCAGACCTCAAAGCCAATATCCTGCCAGGGGAGGCGCTGGGCAAGCCCCTTGCGCATCTCCACCTCGTCATCTACCACCAAAAGCTTGTAAATGGCTGATTCCCCCTAACATAGCTCTTGTATGCTGTCCAAGCGCTGTTGATTTGACCCAATCCGCAGGGGTATTCAGGCCACAAAACCTGCTGCCTGATTTCGGCCCGAAGGGTAAAATCCGGGATCAGGCGGGGGATCATCATAAGCATCCACAATTCCCGCTTTAGGGTGGAGTAAAAAGGATGTCTGCTCCTGAGGATTGGGCCGGCGTTTACCGGTTGGATGGATCATTCCAATGGGCTTGCGCCTGCTGTTTACCTGCCGTTCAAACCGTTTCTTATAGTTTACCACGAGACTTTGCGCCATTGCAAGCACAGACAAGAAACAGTGCGGGTTCCCGAGCGCTGATGATGATCGGAAAGGAGCGTTGCTATGAAACTGAGTATCACATACCTGTATACCATTATGAAATACGGCTATCCCCCCAAGCCGGAGGATGACTTCAGCGCCTTTGAAGAGATTCGCGGCATGGGGTTCCGCTATCTGGAAATGGAGGGGCTGGGACCGGATCACGCCCAATCGGTTCGAACCAACCTGAAGGAATACCAAAAAGCTCTGAAGGATGCGGGAATCCATGTCCATAACTTTTGCATTGTAGACCCCGATCTGGTCTCGCTGGACAGCGGAAAACGCAGCATTGCCTGCGAAAATTACCGCCGCATGATAGAGGTGGGAGCTGCTCTGGAGGCCGAAACCTTTCACCTTGCCAGCTATGCGCCCCCGGTACATTATTCGGGCCGAAAACCATACCAGCTGGACGGTGGGGGCTATGAATTCGGCAGCAAGGCCTCCATCGCCATTCCCGATGGATTTGACTGGCAAAGAGTGTGGGAGGTTCTGGTGGAATCCGCCCGGTTCTGCGCCGAAGCCGCAAAGGAGCACGGAAGGATTGTGCTAATGGAGCCCCGGGTGGGGGAGACCATCTGCTCGGTGGACAGCCTGATCCGCTTGCTGGACGATGCGGGCTGCGAAAATTTAATGGCAAATTTTGATACCGGCCACTTTTCCGCTCAAAGAGAGAATGTCTGCCTTGCGCTGATGAAGTTGAAGGGCCGCTTTGCCAACATCCATATTTCCGATAATATTCCCCAAAATGCCGAGCACATTGCGGTCGGCAAAGGAAGCATCGACTGGATGGAGTTTTTCCGGTTGCTGAAAGCCATGGAATACCGCGGTTATCTGGGCCTTGATCTGGGCGGGGGAGAGACGCTTGTAGATGACCTCATTCAGTCCAGAAGCTATATCAGCGAGATTGCGGGAAAAACTAATTGTACTCTGGAATGGTAGGGCGGTTTTTTAAAACCTTTGTTTATGAGTTGCCCTGCAAAACCCCTCTGTTACCGGCCGCAGGACTTGCAAAGAGGCAGAATCTGTTGTATGATATAAAAAAGATAGTTTTTGGGGGTGATTGGATGCAACAGGAACCGACCATTAGTTTTTCCATCCACGAGGATAAAGAGCGGCAGATGAAGAACCTGCTCACTCAGGTTTACAATGCGTTGCGGGAAAAAGGCTACAACCCCATCAATCAGATCGTGGGGTATATCCTGTCGGAGGATCCCACCTACATCACCACCCACAGCAACGCCCGGAGCCTGATTCGCCGGATCGATCGGGACGAGTTGCTCCACGCTCTGGTCAAAAGCTATTTGGACGAGGGCAAGGACTGATACAACCAAGATATTCTGCGCCGGATGCCTGATTGGTATCCGGCGCTTCCATTGTGAGGCGGCTTATGAACTACACATTGTTGGGTCATACACAAATCAAGGTAAGTCGGATCTGCTTTGGCACCCTGACGGCGGGGCCCCTGCAGGCCAATCTACCCTTGGAACAAGGCGCCGCTTTGATGGCAGAGGCGGTGGAGCGGGGCGTCAACTTTTTTGATACCGCCCAGCTTTACGAAACCTACCCCTATCTTCGCCGGGCCATGGAGCTGACCGGGCAAAAGGATTTAGTGATCTCCACCAAAACCTACGCCTATTCCCGGGAGCTGGCCCGGGAGGCTCTGGAGCAGGCCCGCCGGGAACTCAACCGGGACGTCATCGATATTTTTATGCTCCACGAGCAGGAGAGCATCCACACTCTGCGGGGCCATCGGGATGCTCTGGAATATCTGCTGGAACAAAAGCAGCGGGGAATCATCCGGGCGGTGGGAGCTTCCATGCATCGGGTAGCGGCGGTGGAAGGCGCTGTGCAAATGGGGCTGGATGTGATTCACCCCCTGATCAACCAAGCGGGACTTGGAATCATGGACGGAACCCGCGCCGATATGGAGCAGGCTATCCAAGAGGCTCACAGCCGGGGAATCGGCGTCTTTTCCATGAAGCCGCTGGGCGGGGGCAACCTGTTCCGCTCCGCTCAGGACTGCCTTAGGTATGCTTTCTCCCTGCCCGGAGTGGACAGCGTGGCTCTGGGAATGCAAAGCGTGGAAGAGCTCAAGGCCAATTTGGAGTTTTACGAGACGGGGGCTTTTTCCCCCAGAGCTAAAGCCGGGCTGGAGGGCAAGGTGCGCCGCCTGCACATCGACGACTGGTGCGAGGGCTGCGGCATCTGTGTGAAGCGCTGCGGCCAACAGGCGCTTTCCCTGCGGGATGGGCGGGCTGTCTGCGACGATAGCCGCTGCATCCTCTGCGGCTACTGCTCCTCCACCTGCCCAGCCTGGGCCATTAAAGTGGTGTAGGAATAAGCCAAAATCAAAAAGAAAACAGCGGCCCCACCTTCTGTGGAAGGCGGGGCCGCTGGCGTTTTATAATTCAAGCTCTGCCGGGTTGCCTTGCAGATCAGGGAGGTTGGAGGCCCAGATGTTCAGCCGGGAGAGAAGCCGGGTCTTTTCCTCCGGCTCCAGAAAGGCGTGGCCCAAGGCATCCAGATTAAGCCGCCACAGGGTGGGAAAATCCACCTGCCCCGCCTGCAGCAGGTTGACATATTCATCGGAAAGGGTGAGGCCGGAAAGGACGCTGTCGTCGGTGCTGATGCTGACCGGCACACCGGCTTCCACCAGCTTGCGTAAGGGATAACTCTCGTAGTCGGGGTACAGCCCCGCCTGCAGGTTGCTGGTGGGGCAGAGGTCCAGCATCACATTCTGCTCCCGCAACAGGGCACAGAGAGCGGGGTCGTCTGCCGAGCCGGGACCGTGGGCCACCCGGGCGGGGCGAAGCTGCCGAATCTGCTCTGCCAGCCGGGGAGCACTGCCGGGCAGCTCCCCGCCGTGAAGGGTGATGGCAAAGCCCAGCTCCCGGGCACGCAGAAAGAAGGCCTCCTGCTCCAAGGCATCGGGAGCCTTGGCCTCAAGGCCTGCAAAATCCACTCCGGCCAGCCCCTTCCCCGCAAAGGGGGCGATTTCCTCCAGCATCTTCAGGTTTTGCTCCAGAGAATGGGTGCGTATCCCCACCGCAATCAGCCGAACGGTGACTCCGGCCTGTCGGGAAGCGGCTGCGCTTTCCTTCAGCACGGTCTCCACCACCTGCCGGGTGGACAGCCCCTCTGCGGTGTGCAGCTGGGGAGCCCAGCGAATCTCGCAGTAGCAGACATGGTCCGCTGCCTTTTCCCAAATAAGCTCCCGGGTGACCCGCCGAAGAGCTTTCTCGGTCTGTAGCAGCAGTCCCGGAATCTCAAAGTAGGAGAGCAGCTCCTCCTGAGAGGCAAGTGGGTGGGGAACCACCAGCCTGCCATACATCTGCCGGTAGGATAAAGGTTCTTCAAAATCCCGCCACTGCCGGGCGGCGCTAAGGTCCAAAGCGGTTTTGGGGAGCAGTGCTCCGTCCAGATGCAGGTGCAGCTCCACTTTTGGCATGGCGCGGCAGAGGTCTGTCATCCAGCGTTCCATACAAATACCCCCTTGTGAAAAGAAAAAGAGCTTCCCGACGGGGAGCTCTGCAATGGGGGCCTGTCCGCCTTGTGGCCGAAAGCCCCCGTATCCCTTTTAATAAGCACTAGTTCCACGGCCTAATCAGTGGCGGGGAGATTCCTTGACCATTTGCAGCGCATGAACCACCTTGACAGTTAAATCGATGTGCTGGTCCCGCATATTCTGGTTGACCTGGGTGATCAGCTCACCCTTGCGGGTGGTGACGTAAAGGGGAGGCAGCTGATTGAGGACCAGAGCGCAGGCATCGGAAACACATTTTTCACAGGAGCACATATCCATATAATCAATCATCATTAAGACGTTTTGCTTAACCAGCTCTTCGTAAGCGTTAACAACGACATAATGGCTGTTTTCGTCAGATTGGTGTGCAAATGCAGGCACGAGCGCACCCCCTTATGTTAATATTTTTATTATACCATCGATTGAGTACTCTTTCAATCCGAATTGGTTACCTTGCTTTTTTTTCTTTCTTGAGCCATAATAACAGAATAAAACCATTCCGAAAGAAGGAATTCTTCTGCGAAAGACCATTGCCATTGTTGGAATAATTCTGCTGCTGACCGGATGCTCCGTGGGCAAGCCCGCCAAGCCCATCAGCCGCACCGAGTTTTTGTTGGATACTTTTGTCACCGTGACCCTTTACGGCAGCAAGGACGAGGCAGCTCTGGACGGCACCATAGAACTTTGCCGCTACTACGACGATCTTCTGGACCGCCACGATCCCAAGAGCATGATTTCCCGGCTCAATAGCGCCCAAGAACCTGTGGAGATCGACCCGGGACTTTATAATATGTTGGAAACGGCCCTGCGGTTGGGCGCTCTTTCCCAAGGGCGGTACGATATCACCATTGCGCCGGTGATGGATCTGTGGGACTTTAAGGGAGACACCGGAAAGGTACCCT
This sequence comes from uncultured Clostridia bacterium, assembly GCA_937894185.1. Classification (GTDB taxonomy): domain Bacteria; phylum Bacillota; class Clostridia; order Oscillospirales; family Ruminococcaceae; genus WRAV01. The sequence continues at coordinate 6,106 of CALCSA010000415.1, forward strand.
CTCAGGATGCTTTGGAGCAGGCCCTTGCTCGGGTGGGGCAGGAAAACGTTCGCCTGCTGGAAAATCACAGGGTGGAGCTTCTAAACGGCGCACAGCTGGATTTGGGCAGCATAGCCAAAGGCTTTATTGCCGATGAGATAGCCCGGTATCTCCGGGAGCAAAAGGTTCCGGGGGCCATTGTCAACTTGGGCGGAAATGTGATTGCCGTGGGGAAAAAGCCGGGGGATAAGCCCTTTGTCATCGGGGTGCAAAAGCCCTTTGCCGACCGTCAGGAAACCGTGGGAACTCTGGAGGTCACCGATCTGTCTTTGGTTTCTGCCGGGCTGTACGAGCGCTGCTTCACCGGGGAGGATGGCGTGCTCTATCACCACATCATCGATGCCACCAACGGTATGCCCGCCCGCACCGGATTGCTGTCAGTTTCCATTCTGTCCTCCTCCTCCACCCGGGCCGACGCACTGAGCACCCTGTGCTTTTTGCTGGGTCCGGAGGAAGCCATGGAGCTGGTGGAGGATATGGAGGACACCGAGGCCATCTTTTTGACCATAGACGGCAAAACCCTCCTCACTTCCGGCCTTGTGGACCGCTACAAGCCAACCAAATAACCTTGCATATCAGCCCATGAAAGAAGCCGCCTCAAAAGGGCGGCTTCTTTGGCGCAGCGTTACTCAGAAATGGAGGGCAGGTTGCTTAAATTGTTGCCCTGAGCGGGATCGGGCAGGGCCCGAAGGTACTCGGTACCCTGATTGACCGCTACGGCAACTCCCCGGATTTTGTTCTGCTTGGTCAGTTCCACGCCTTGGGCCTTGGTCACCTTCATGCCGTTGGAAAGCTGATAGCCGGAGATTTTCCCCGACTTTTTAACCAGCCCGACAATATCCAAAGCGGAAGCATCGGGCGTGGGGGTGTATTGGTTGATGTTAGACGGCAGATTTTGGTTGATCTGATTCATCACGAAATATCCTCCTTTCAAAAAGGCCCGCAAGGGGGCCTGTATGTCATTCATGGCACAAAAATTGCCTTGTGGATATTGTCCGCAAGAAAGAAGGATTCTATTCGGTTTTGGGAGACAATGGAGCAGGAAGCTTTTTGAAATAAAAAACCGGTGGCTTTTCAGTGCAAAGCCGATTAGAAGTTGTGCAGGCCGGGAACCTGCCGGACCTTCCGCTTATTGGGGGACAGGGATGAGCGGATTTGTTGGCCTTTTGTATTGACTTGAACCCTGTTTCGGGCTACACTTAATAAGACAACTTCTTTTGGAAAGCAATTAGAAAAACAGGTGAATTTTTTAGAAATCATCGTGACAAGACCAACTGGTGCGGGGTAAACTGGATGAAGCTGTTAACAAAAATTCTAAGGCTGGTTATGACTGTGGTGCTGCTGTGGAGCAGTATGACGGTAACCGCTCTGGCCGCTCCTTCCAAAACCTATGTCCTAAGGGACTTAGAGCAGAACAATCGGGAAATTGAAGAGCTGGCCCAGGAACTGGAAGAAAAGTACGGCATCACCATCCTGTATCCCACCATAACGTGGGAGAATTCCCAGCAGTTGGCCACCATTGTTCCCGAAACTCTGCGGACGCTGGATGAAGCCCTTTCTTTGGTGACTTCCCGTCTGGTTCGCAAGGTTTCCTCCTATTATTATGATCTCAACGGGCGCAGACTTACCTTTGAATATGTCAACGCCGATATGCGGGGGCCTTACAGCGATACCAACCAGCAGGAAGTGCAGGTGGGGGGCTTTCACCGCAATACCTCACGGGTTCGGCTTTACATCCCGGCGTTGGAGGAGCAGGGGGTGGCCACAGGGGATAACCCCCTCACCATCATCCACGAGTTTGCCCACGCCTTTCACTTCATGCTCACCGACCGGTACGGCTACACCGCCATGGAAAAGCGCTGGCTGGAGCTGATGGAGGGGGACTCCTTTGCCCCGGAGCACGTGAATGACCGGGTGTTCGTCACGGAATACGCTTCCACCGGGTACGACGAGGACTTTGCCGAAACCTTTGCCCATGCCTTTATCTGCAACCGGGCAGGTCTTGGCATTTCCCACCGCCTGTCCCGGAGGGAGGGCAAGAGCACCGTCACTACCTCCCTGGGCAAAAAGGTGGCCTACATAGAGCGAATGCTGCGGGTCGCCATGCCCGATAACCTGGAGATGCTGGACAATTTCCGTATGGTGTACAGCACACCTGTTTCAGCCAGTGCGGCGGGGCTGCGGCTTTCAGGGCTCCATCTTTTGTTCATCAATATGCCCGAGCCCCGCACCATCCCCCTCACTTTTCTCAAAAGCCTTTACGTCAACGAGAGGAATACGGTGTGGTTCCCCAGTTTGGGGGGCTGGTACTGCAAGGACAGCTTTGGCAATCACTTGATGCTGTTTCCGGAAGGCACTTACGGCAATTCCGGCCGGGATATTATGGAGTATCAGGCGGAGTTGGACGCCAAACTGGCGGAGGATCTGGCCTGCGCGGAGCGTCTCAAACAGGAGCGGGCGCAGGAACGGGCCCAGCGGGCGGCCCAGTTGCGGCAGACTCTGGAAGCCGCTCAGGAGTCCACAGCCCAGCAGGAGGACGGCGGAACCCTGTTGCGAGTCTCCCAGCCTGCGGCGTAAGCCCATCCTGTCCCACTGTTTACAAAAGAGCCTTCCCACCGGGGGGCTCTTTGTTGCCTTTGGATGAAAGGGGCGGCGGTAGCTTTCCTTCCGAGATAAGAATTTCTGTACTTTTTCAACCCGGATGTTCCGGGGTTAGATTGCCTTTGAACGAAATTTCGTATATAATAAAGAACGATAGGAACTACAACATCAGGGACGGAGGAAACGGGTAATATGGCGGAGAAAAAAAGCGTACAGCCCGCGGATAAACAGAACAAGCAAAAGGCGCTGGAAACAGCCATTGCCAACATCGAGCGGGCCTACGGCAAGGGCGCAGTGATGAAGCTGGGCCAAAATTCTGTGCTGAATGTGGAGGCGATTTCCACCGGTTCCCTTGCATTGGATATGGCTTTGGGAATTGGGGGGGTCCCCCGGGGACGAATTATCGAGGTGTTTGGGCCGGAAAGCTCGGGCAAAACCACTGTGGCCCTCCATATTGTAGCGGAAGCGCAAAAAGCCGGAGGCGAAGCGGTTTTTATTGACGTAGAGCATGCCCTGGACCCGGTTTACGCCCAGGCTCTCGGGGTGAATATTGACACCCTGCTGGTTTCCCAGCCGGATACCGGGGAGCAGGCTCTGGAAATCTGCGAGGCTCTGGTCCGCTCCGGTGCGGTGGACGTGGTGGTGGTAGACTCGGTAGCCGCCATGGTCACCAAGGCGGAAATCGAAGGGGAGATGGGGGACAGCCATGTGGGGCTGCAGGCCCGGCTGATGAGTCAGGCTCTGCGCAAGCTCACCGGCGCTATTTCCAAATCTAACTGCGTGGTTATCTTCATCAACCAATTGCGGGAAAAAATCGGAGTGATGTACGGCAACCCCGAAACCACTCCCGGCGGCCGTGCCCTCAAGTTCTACTCCTCGGTCCGGCTGGACATCCGCCGCTCCGAGCAGCTCAAGTCGGGCAGCGAGGTGGTGGGCAACCGCACCCGGGTCAAGGTGGTCAAAAACAAGGTGGCTCCTCCCTTTAAAGAGGCGCAGTTTGACATCATGTACGGGCAGGGCATCTCCCGGGAAGGGGAGATTCTGGATATGGCCACCCAGCTGGAGATCGTCAAAAAAAGCGGCGCGTGGTTCCAGTACGATACCGACCACCGCTGGCAGGGCCGGGATAACGCCAAAAACTACCTGCGGGAAAACCCGGAGTTTGCCGAGCAGATTGCCGCGCAGATTCTGGAAAACAAAGAGCAGCTGCTCAACCCCCCCAAAAAGGTGAGCAGGTCTGCCGCCAAGGCCAACGATGCCGATGATGCCGGCGATGAAACGGCTCCGTCCACTTCTTCCAAGAAATCGGTGGATGTGGACATTGAGGTGGAGGATTAACCGGTGACGGTAACCGCTTTGACCGCTCTGCGCCGGGGCAGAGTGGGCCTGCATCTGGAAGGCTCTTTTGTCTGCGCCCTGCATCCCGATGTGGCGGCGGAGCTTCAGCCCGGCGATGAAGTGGGAGACACCCGTCTGGAGGAGCTGCAAAACCGCTCCAACCTGCTGTTTGCCAAAAGT